>JARXKQ010000206.1 GCA_030271555.1 Chloroflexota bacterium
GGCGCACGCGTCCGCCGGGTGCGGCGCCCGGCCGCTCGTCGATCACCCGCCGCGCGGCCGCAAGAACTGGCGCGGCCGCATCGGCGATCGTCGCCGCAACGTCCGCGAGCATGCCGCGGCTCGCTTCTGGGTCATTGGGTTCGTCCGCGCCC
Organism: Chloroflexota bacterium; assembly: GCA_030271555.1. GTDB lineage: Bacteria > Chloroflexota > Limnocylindria > Limnocylindrales > CSP1-4 > JALYGJ01. Next base: position 153 of record JARXKQ010000206.1, read on the forward strand.
GCAGGCACGACTTTTTCGTCAGTCACGAACCGAGGCTAACTCGTTTCCTGACTTTTCCTCCGCAGTCGGACCACGGGCCGCTGCTGCGCGCGAAGCGGGCGGGTTCCGGCTTTCAGCCGGCGTCCACCCGTCGCTTGCGAGCGCGTGACACACAACCTGTCATTTGGCCGGTCCAGGCTGTGCTCGCAAGGAGGTCACGAAATGGTCGAACAGACGTGTCCCTGGTGCGAGGCGAAGCTCAAGGTGGAGTTGCGCGTGGTGACCAGCGACGATTCTCAAACGTGTTCGGAGTGTCTGACAACGTGGTCGTTCGAGGACGAGCCCTTTTACGAGCTGGCGCTCGCCGCCTAGTAGCGCGCGGCGGTCTCGGCGAACTGCGTTTCGGCGAGCAGCCGCGCATAGCCCGGCTTGATGACGCCGTTGATGAGGCGCAGCCGCTGGTCAAACGGCGCGAACGCGCTCTTCATCGCGTTCAGGGTGAGCCACTGCATCTCGTCGAGGCCAAAGCCAAAGGTGCTCGACAGCGTCTCGAACTCGGAGCTCATGGTGACGCCGCTCATCAACCGGTTGTCCGTGTTGACGGTCACGCGGAAGCGCAGCCGGCGCAGCAGGTCGATTGGATGTTCCTTGATCGACGGCGCGGCGCCGGTGTGAACGTTGGACGTCGGGCACATCTCGAGCGGCACGCGCATGTCGCGCACGTAGTTGGCGAGGCGACCCAGCTTGACCTGGCCGTCGGGTGCGACCGTGATGTCGTCGACGATGCGCACGCCGTGGCCCAGGCGATGAGCGCCGCACCACTGGAGCGCCTCCCAGATCGACGGCAGTCCGAATGCCTCGCCGGCGTGGATCGTCAGGTTGAAATTGGCCTGGTGGATCAGATTGAACGCATCGAGATAGCGCGTGGGCGGAAAGCCCTTCTCGGGCCCGGCCACGTCGAAGCCCACGACGCCCTCGTCGCGATGCCTGACCGCGAGCTCAGCCACCTCCACGGAGCGCGCAAACTGGCGCATCGCGGTGACGATGAAGCCCATTTCGATGCCGGTCTTCGCAGAGCCGCGCCGAAATCCCTCGAGCACGGCGTCGACCACTTCGTCGAGCGACATTCCGGCCCGTGTAGACAGCTCGGGCGCATAGCGCACCTCGGCGTAGACGACGCCGTCCGCGGCAAGGTCCTCGGCGCACTCCTGCGCGACGCGGATGATCGATTCACGGTTCTGCATCACCGCGACCGTGTGCTCGAAGCCTTCGAGATAGAGCACGAGGCTCTTGCGATCCGCACCGGCAGTGAAGAAACGAGCCAGCTCGTCCGGATCGGTCGTGGGCAGGCCGTCGTAGCCGGTCTCGCGCGCAAGCTCGATGACCGTCAGCGGCCGCAGGCCACCGTCCAGGTGGTCGTGCAGCAGCACTTTGGGCGCGGTGTGGATGACGTCGCGGCCAATCATGGTGTTGGCGGCAAGGGTATTCGGCGGCCGCGCCTTACGAAAGAGTCCTACAGAATTCGGCTACCCGGTCGAGCGCGTCGTCCAGCACGGGCCGGAGCGAATGGCCCAGGCTGGGATAAGTGATCAGCGTCGCGTTGGGCAACGATTTCACGGCCGCGCGCAACAGGTCGATGCGGGCGAATGGATCAGACTCGCCCGACAGCAGCAGCACCGGGCAATCGATGTTCCTGAAGTGGGCGACGCGCGTCGTTCCGTCGGGCTGGCCGGGTCGGTGCAGCGGGAAACACAGCAGCACCAGGCCGCGCGGCGCCTCCTGGGACGCGAGCAAGCTTGCCACCCGTCCGCCATAGGACTGGCCGCCGATGATCGCGCCGGAGAGATCGGGCACCTGGGCGCGGTAGCGGTCTACTGCCCTTTCGGCAAGGCCTACGGGCAGCTGGACGGCGGCTGCCGTCAGGCCGCGGCGTTTCAAGCCGGCGACGTGGGGCTGCATGCTCGCGGCGCTGCCCGACGCGCCATGGGCCAGAAAAATCTTTGGCGACATGTGCCAATCGTGACACGCTAGGTGGCACGACCGTGGCGGACGCTGTGCGCATGAAGACCGCCGAGATCGTCGCTTTCAGGGTTGCGTCGCCGCCACTGGACCGTCCCTTGGTGGACGTAGATGGCGACGTCATCGTTGTCCAGCACCTGCGCGTCGAAGATCGGACGCTGGCAGCGTTCGTCGACGCCCGGGCTGAGGCCGACCGACCTGATCTGGCAGAGCGCGCCTTGCGCATCGGCCTGCACGCCCTCCAGGACGCGGGCACGACGCTCGATGTCAACTTCGTGCGGCGTGAGTTCGACGCGCTCCTCCAGCGCAATGAGTCGGTCAACGAGCGCGCCGCCAAGGCACTGGACCAGGTCCTGCGTGACAACTTCGCCGACCGCGACGGCCGACTGCCACGAACGCTCGAGCAGTTCCTGGGCGACCGCGGCCAGCTGGGCCGCCTTGTCTCGGAGCTATTCGACGAGACGAAGCGCGACAGCGCCATCGGTCGGCTGCGGACATTGCTCGGCGCGTACTTCGATGGCGACGCTTCGCGCCTGGCGCAGCTGCTCGATCCCACCCGCATGGGCGCGCCGCTGTACCAGTTCCGGAGCGAGATGAACACCGCGTTCGAGAAGCTAAACGAGCGTCTTACCGCGATCGAGGCTGCCTCAACAGCTCGCGCGGCCGAGCGCGGCAAGTCGGCCGCCAAAGGCGTCGACTTCGAAGATCTGCTCGAGGAGATGCTCGCTGATGCCGTGCGCGGCACGGGCGACACGATCGACCGAACCGGCGTGGCCGCGGGCGATGTCATGCGCTCCAAGAAGGGCGATTTTCTGCTGACCATCGACCCGCAGTGGTGCGGTGGTGCTGAGCTGCGCGTCGTCATCGAAGCCAAGAACCGAAGCAAGTCGTGGCGCGAGATGCGCGAAGAGCTGACCGAAGCCAAACGCAACCGTGGTGCCTGCTTGGCGCTGGCCATCTTCACGCCGGAGCACGCCCCAGCGGGCGTGGCGCCATTCGACGTTCGCTACGGTCACGTCTTCGCGGTCATCGACCCGCAGGCGCCCGACATGGCGACGCTCACGGCGGCCATCCGCCTGGCGCGCTTCCATGGACTCGCGTCACTCGCGGCGCAGACAACGGAGATCGACGGCGCCCGCCTCGCGCAGGCCTTGGCGGCGGTCAAGACCGACCTGGACGCCGTACGCGGCCTCAAGACTCAGCTCACGTCCATCCGCGGTGCGGCCGGCGACGTTGCCCTGGGCCTGGACCGGCTGCGCGACCAAATCCTGACGCGCGTCGCGGAAGCGGAGGCGCAGCTCCAGCGAGCCCGCCCGGCCTGATCCACAGATGCGGCCGGGTCACCAGCGGCTACTCAGTGGCCTTGCCGTCGAAATGTTCGGGTGCGGCGTCGGCGTCTGCTTTGGTCCGG
>JARXKQ010000207.1 GCA_030271555.1 Chloroflexota bacterium
CAACCAAGGGCTCACCTATGCCCAGCAGCAGCTTGAGCGCCTCGGTCGCCTGGAGCATGCCCATCACGCCTGGTACGACGCCCAGGACGCCCGCGACCGAGCAGCCCGGCGCGAGCTCTGGCGGCGGCGGCGTGGGGTAGAGGCAGCGGTAGCACGGCCCATCAAAGGGCTTGAACACGGTCAGCTGCCCCTCGAACCGATAGACCGACGCGTGCACCACGGTGGTCCGGGCGCGGACGGCCGCGTCGTTCAGTGTGTAGCGCGTCTCGAATGTGTCCGTGCCGTCGATGACCAGGTCGTAGCCCGAGATCAAAGAATTGACATTGGCGTCGACAAGCGCCTCGCGGTGCTGGACGACGCGTACATCGGGGTTCAGCGCGCGCAGAGTGCGCGCGGCGGACTCGGTCTTGGCCATGCCCACGCGGTCATCGGCATGAACGACCTGGCGCTGCAGGTTGGACGCATCGACCGTGTCGAAATCAACGATGCCCAGCGTCCCAACTCCTGCCGCGGCCAGATACAGCAGAGCGGGCGAGCCAAGACCACCGGCACCGACCACCAGCACCTTCGCCTGCCCCAGCTTGGCCTGTCCGGCAACGCCAATCTCGGGCATGACGAGATGGCGGGCGTAGCGGTCTGCCGAGCGGGTAGTCGGAGTTGCCGACGGCATCTCGATCGGTCGGCCCTCCTGGTGCCAGCGGATGATCCCGCCGGCCATGGAGACGACGTCGCGGTAGCCCAGCTGGGCCATCTGGAAGGCCGCGTTCAGCGAGCGGGCGCCGCTGCGGCAATAGAGGACGACGGTTTTCGACGGGTCGGGCGCCAGGGTCGCGATACGTGCAACAACCTCGGCCGGCCGCACGAGCGTCGCCCCCGCGAGGTGCCCCGCGTTCCACTCGTGTGGCTCGCGTGTGTCGAGCAGCACGGCCCCGGCTTCTATCAACTGCACGGCCTCGGCCGGCAGGACTTCTCGGACCGGGCTATTCCTCATCCGTCTTGCCCTGCCACGCGACGCGGTCGGACACGGCCGATTTCAACGTCTCGAGCGAGAGCATGGCGCACTTCATCCGCGCCGGGCTGATCTCAATGCCCAGGTTGTCGAGCACGTCCTGGCGGCCAGTGGTGGCAATCTCAGTCAGTGACTTGCCCTTGATCTCGTCGGTCAGCATGCTCGCGGACGCCTGACTGATGGCACAGCCGCGGCCCGTAAAGGCGACGTCCTTGACCGTGCCGTCGTCGTTGATCTCGAGCATCAACGTGATCCGATCGCCGCACAGCGGATTCGAGCCTTCCTTGACCAGCGTCGGCTCGTCGAGCGTGCCGAAGTTGTGCGGGTTGCGGTAGTGCTCGAGGATCTCGTCGCGATACAGGTCGTCCATGTGCTCGGCTCTAGTTTCGCGCTGTGGCGCTAGTTGCGCGCGAAAAGACGTTCGACCTTGATGAGCGCCTCGGCCAGGCGGTCGATGTCGTCGTGGCTCGTGTAGACGTAGAAGCTGGCGCGAGCGCTGGCTTCCTCGCCCAGCCGCTGGTGGAGCGGCATCGTGCAGTGGTGGCCGGCGCGAACGGCGATCGCCTCGCGGTCGAGCAGCGTCGCGACGTCGTGCGGATGCGCATCGGCCAGGTTGAACGTGATGACCCCGGCGCGGTTGCTGCCTGATTTGGGACCGTGGATGCGAATGGTCTTAACGCGCTCAGGCAGGACCTTAAGCGCGTACTCGACGAGCTCGCGCTCGTGTGCCCGCACGTGGTCCATGCCCAGATCGGATAGGTAGTCAAGCGCTGCGCCCAAACCGATGGCGGCGCTGATGTCCGGCGTCCCCGCCTCGAACTTGTACGGCACGTCATTGAACGTCGTGTGGCGCAAGTGAACCTCGCGGATCATCTCGCCGCCGCCCATGAAGGGCGGCATGGCTTCCAGGATCTCGCGCCGCGCCCAGAGTGCGCCGCTGCCTGGCGGGCCGAGCGACTTGTGGCCGCTGAACACGAAGAAGTCGCAGTCCAGCTCTTGGACGTTGACCGGCTGGTGGGGCACGGCCTGCGCGCCGTCCACCAACACGAGCGCGCCGGCCTCGTGGGCGCGACGCACCATGTCCGCGACAGGGTTGATAGTGCCCATGCCGTTTGAGACCGCGACAAACGTGACCAGCTTGGGCTTGGTCCGCAGCAGCACGTCGTACGAGTCCTGGTTGAGCGTGCCGTCCTCATCGAACGAGACGAACTCCAGGTCCGCGTCCTTTTCCTGGGCCAGCAGCTGCCACGGAACGATGTTGGAGTGGTGCTCCATCTCCGTGGTCACGATGGTGTCGGCCTTGTTGATGTTCTTGCGGCCCCACGAATAGGCGACGAGGTTGATCGCTTCCGTCGCGTTGCGGACCATGACGATCTCGCGCGCGTCCTTGGCGCCGATGAATTTGGCGATCTTCGTCCGCGCGGCCTCGTATGCCGCGGTGGCCTCCTCGCCGATCTGGTAGATGCCGCGGTGGACGTTCGCGCTGTAGTTGTTGAGGTAGCCCGCAACCGCCTCGGTCACGACGCGCGGCTTCAGGCTGGTCGCGGCACTATCGAGGTACGCGAGGCGCCGGCCGCGGAACTCACGCTCGAAGATCGGGAAGTCGGCCTGGAGCGCGACCGGGTCGAGCGCGCGGACGATGGCCATCAATGGCTCGCAGTCTCCGCGGGTTCGGCGGGCTCGTCGTCGGCTTCCGGCTCGAGACCAGCTTCACGCAGGACCGGGGCGTAGCCCTCCTCCTCCAGCCGCAGCGCGAGCTCGCGGCCGCCTGACGCGACGATCTGGCCCTGGGCAAGAACGTGCACCTGGTCGGGCGTGATGTAGTTGAGCAGGCGCTGGTAGTGGGTGATGAGCAGAATGCCCAGATCGGGATTGAGCTGCGCGTTCACGCCCTCGGCCACGATTCGCAGCGCGTCGATGTCCAGGCCGGAGTCCGTCTCGTCGAGGATCGCCATCTGCGGCGCGAGGACGGCCATCTGGAGCATCTCGAGGCGCTTCTTCTCGCCGCCGCTGAAACCCTCGTTGACGTAGCGCGCCGCGAAGGTGTCATCCAGCTTGAGCAGCGCCATCTTTGCGCGCAGGAGGTTGCGGTAGTCGGCCATCTTGATGCCGCCTCGGGTGGCATCGGACGGGTCGATCTCTGAGGGTCCCTGATCGAGCGGCCGACTACGCGCATTGAGCGCGGTCCGCAGGAAGGAGGCCACTGACAGGCCCGGAATCGCGGTCGGGTACTGGACGGCGAGGAAGATGCCCAGTCGGCTGCGCTTGTCCGGGCTCAGCTTGAGCAGGTTGTGGCCCTTCCACAGGACCTCACCGGCAGTGACCTCGTACGCGGGATGGCCCATGAGCGCATAGGCGAGCGTCGTCTTGCCGCTGCCGTTGGGGCCCATGATCGCGTGGACCTCGCCCTGGCGGACGGTCAGGTTGATGCCGCGCAGGATCTCGCGGCTCCTGTCGGCGATGGGCACGACGTGGAGGTCGGTGATGACGAGGGCGCGGTCGTCCGCGGCTTGCCCTGGCGTCTGGGGTGTGGCGAGTGTCTGGGT
>JARXKQ010000208.1 GCA_030271555.1 Chloroflexota bacterium
ACGGGGCTGCGGTGCATGCGAGCGGCGAAGTGCTGCTGGGCGCCTGGACGGTCCATTTCACGCCGTCCGGCTTCAACGGCAAGGGCATCAACATCCGCCGGCCCGCCCAGCTGATCAATGGCTTGGTCATTGCCCCCGGCGCCCAGTTCAACTTCGTCAAGGCGGCCGGCCCGTTCACCACGGCCAATGGCTACGTCACCGGCGCGGCGATCGTGCACGGCGAGATCAAGCCTGACGGCGTCCTGGGCGGTGGCCTCTGCTCCGCGGCCACGACCTTGTTCAACGCCGCGGTGCGTGCCGGTCTGCAGATCGACAAGCGCGTCAATCATCACTTCTACATCACGCGCTACCCGGTCGGTCTTGACGCGACCATCTGGACGTCCGGCAACAAGGCCGTCGCCAACGTCGTCTTCACCAACGACACCGGCAACCCCATCACGATCAAGGCCATCGGCGCCAGGCGCTATGTGACCTTCCAGGTATGGGGCATCAGTGACGGTCGACAGGTCACTTGGGCAGATCCGGTCATCACCAACGTGAAACCAGCCGGCACAAACATCGTGTATGCCGACGACGTCCTGCCCGGGCGACAGCGATCGTACCTGTCCAGCTCGGATGGCTTCGACGTTGTCGTCGGCCGGACCGTGACCGACGCCGCTGGCTTCGTCATTCACTCGGACCTGTTCAAGTCCGACTACGCGCCGGAGACGGGCGTCATCAAGCGCGGGCGCTACCCGGGCGACCCTGCCGCAGGGACCGTCTACGCGGTCATCACGCCCAAGCCGACGTCGCCCCCGCCGCCAACGCCCACCCCAACAGTCTCGCCACCGCCGACTGCCACGCCCACACCGACCGGGACGCCGACGCCTACCGCCACGCCATCGCCCACACCCACGCCGACAGCCGCTCCCACGGACACACCTCTGCCGCTCCCGACGGACACGCCCACCCCCTCTCCGTAGGTCTTTCCGTCGCGTCCGTCGCGTCGGGTAGCATCCGGCGGTGCCCAGCGTCCTTCCGCGCACCACCCCGCTGACCGAGCTGCACACCCATCTTGGTGGCGCGGTCGCGCCGGCAATCATGTGGGGCATCGCCCATTCGCAGGGCATCCGGCTACCGACCAAGGACTACTGGGCGTTTAGGAAGCTGATCACCGTCTCGGCGCGACGCGGCCGCTCGTTCGACGGCTACCTCGCGCTATTCCATTGGACCGAGCTGATCCAATCGTCGCCGCTCGCCCTGGAGCGGTCCGTGTACGAGGTCATCGGCGGCGCGTACCGCAAGAACAACATCACCACCATGGAGGTGCGCTTCAACCCCATGAAGCGCAACCGCGGCGGCGAGCAGGATCTGGACCACATCATTTCGGCCGCCATTCGCGGCATGGACCGGGCTGTGCTGGAGTACCCGGTCGCGCCGGGGCTGATCTTCTGCCTGGACCGGGCGTTCCCGCAAAACCTCAACGAGATCATTGCCGAGAAGGCGATCGCCTATCGCGGTCGCGGCGTGGTGGGTGTCGACATCGCCGGGCCGGAGTCGGCCGACTTCCGGCCGGCGGACTACAAGCGGCTGTTCGAGCGTGTGCGGCGCAAGGGGTTGGGTACCACGGTGCATACCGGCGAGGCCGGCCCGTGGTCGGAGATTAGTGAAGTCATCGAGCAGCTCGAGCCAACCCGCATCGGCCACGGCGTAAAGGCCGCGCGCGACAAGCGCACGATGGCCATGATCCGCGAGCGCGGCATCACCCTTGAGGTGTGTCCCACCTCCAACCTCAACACGCGCGTGGTGAGTGGCTGGGACGAGTTCCGGACCATCTTCGACACGTTCCGCAAGAACGGCGTGCGCTACACGATCAACACCGACGGACCCGAGATGCTGCGCACCTACATGCGCGACGAGCTCGCGACCCTGGGGCGACTTGGCATCCTCAGCGTCGAGGAGCAGGAGCAAGTGGTCGGTTGGGCTCGGGAAGCGTCCTTCGTGCCGCGCGCCGGCGACGCACCGCTGCCGTCGCGGACGCCCGCGACCCGCAAGCGCATCGAGCGCGAAGAAGCCTAGCCGCGGGCCGCGAACGGCAGCCTCCGATAGACTGGCCGTCCGTGGATTTCGACCTTTCCCCCGAGCATGAGCTCCTGCGCAAGACCATTCGCGACTACCTCGCTCGGGAGGTCGTGGACAAGGTCGATGAGCACGAGCGCGAGCGCCAATTCCCAACGGACATCGTGGCCGAGCTGGGCCAGATGGGCCTCTTGGGCATCCCGTTTCCCGAGGATGAAGGTGGCGCCGGGCTCGACACGCTCGCCTACGCGATCGCGATCGAGGAGCTGAGTCGCGTCTGGGGGTCGCTGGGCATCATCGTCGCCGCGCACACGTCGCTGGGCTGCAACCCGCTGCACCTGGCGGGCACGGATGCGCAGAAGGAGCGCTTCCTCGTGCCCATGGCGCAAGGCCGGACGCTGGGCGCCTTTGGCCTGACCGAGCCTGAGGCGGGCTCCGATTCGGGCGGGACACGGACCACAGCACGCTTCGAGCATGCCAAGCGCGGCAACGGCGGCCACTGGGTGATCAATGGCCGCAAACGGTTCATTACCAACGCGGGGCAAGCGGGCACCTACATCGTCACCGCACGCACCGGCGATCGGCCCGACGGGTCGCCGGAGATCAGCGCTTTCATCGTCGAGGCCGGCACGCCCGGCTTCGTCGTGGGCCGCCTGGAGGAGAAGCTGGGCCTGCATGCCAGCGCCACAGGTGAGCTGTTGTTCGAGGATTGCCAGGTCCCGGCCGACCAGATCCTGGGTGCCCCGGGCGAAGGCTGGAAGATCTTCCTCAAGACGCTCGACGGCGGCCGCATCTCGATCGGCGCCATGGCCGTGGGCCTGAGCCAGGCCGCGCTCGATGCCAGCGTCCAGTACGCGCGCGACCGCAAGCAGTTCGGCAAGCCGATCGGCTCGTTCCAGGGCGTGGCTTTCATGATCGCCGACATGGCGACGGAAGTTGAGGCGGCGCGGGCCATGGTGTGGCGCGCCGCGTGGCTCAAGGATCAGGGCAAGGACTACTCGACCGCCGCGGCGCAGGGCAAATTGTTCGCGTCTGAAGTCTCACAGCGCGTCACCAACTGGGGCGTGCAAGTCCACGGCGGCTACGGTTACGTCGAGGAATACAAGGTGGAGCGCTTCATGCGCGACGCCAAGCTGACCGAGATCGGCGAAGGCACCAGCCAGATTCAGCGGCTGGTCATCGGCCGGCAAATTCTGGGCCTTAGGGTCGAATAGGAGAAATTAGATGTCAGTAGCTCGCGTGACCGAGATCAGCTCCACGTCGGAGAAGTCGTTCGAGGATGCCATCAAGCAGGGCATCAGCCGCGCCAGCCAGACGCTGCGCAACGTCAAGGGCGCGTGGATCAAGGAGCAGCAGATCGACATCGAGGGCGAGAACATCACCCGCTACCGGGTGAACATGCTCGTGACCTTCGTGCTCGACGACGCGTCCGCGAACGAAGTCGCCTAACCCGCCCCTCAGGCCGCG
>JARXKQ010000001.1 GCA_030271555.1 Chloroflexota bacterium
CGCACCTTCTCAGCCGCAGCCGGCTCAGCCGCAGCCGGCTCAGCCGCAGCCGGCTCAGCCGCAGCCGGCTTAGCCGCAGCGGGCTTCTCGGGCACCTGCTCCTGCTCGTCCTTCTTGATGTTCTCGGTCATTTGACTCCCTGCGCTTCCGCCGCTTCAGTGTCCTTGGATTCGGCAGCCGTTGCCCTGGCGAGTGCCTCGCCGTCTTCATAAAGCAGCTCGAGGATGCGGGTGCCGAGGCGTTCTTCGAGCTCGAACAGAACGCGAACCCCGGCGAGGTTGACGCCCATGTTCCGGGTCAAGTGACGAATCCAGAGAACGCGCCGGATGTCGTTCTCGGAGTAGAGACGGATATTGGTGCGCGTTCGAGCCGGGCAGAGAAGCCCCTCCAGCTCATAGATGCGCAGTGTTCGCGGATGGACACGGACCAATTCGGCGGCGACGCTGATGACGTACACCGGCCGTTCTGGATCGCGTTCAGGCCGCTCTTCGCGGCTGCTTTCAGCCATGAAGTCGGTAACCTAAACCCTGACAATGGTGTTGTCAAGAGTATTGCGCCGCACCGCGTAACAGTGTTGCCTGCGGGCGACACGCCCGGAGGGTGTGCTACCCGCCCTGGAGTCCGCCGAGCGAGTTCGCGTCGACGACCCAGATGGACGAGGGCAACCAGCCAGTGACCGGTTGTTCAACGACGACGATGTGCATGACCGGGGCAATTGCGACGGTACGCTGCCCCGAGGTCTCCACCAGACCAAGCAATGTCGTTTGGAACGTCTCTGACCGAACCAACTCGACATCGAAGCGCGTCGGGCTTGTTTGGGTCACGCGCAGGCTGTTGAACGGTTCGTCGGGGTCGAGGCCGCTTGATGGGCCGTAGATGGCCCGCTTGAACTCGATGGTCGACGTGAGCCACGACCGCCGCTCGTCCCAGAACGCGACGAGACTGCCCGGTTGCGGCCCCGCGCTACCGAAGAGGCTGAGCGCCAGGTCGGGTCGATTCGACTCCCACGCCTCCATGTAGGCCTCGACCGTGGAGGACGCCGAGCCGTGACGGCCGCCCAGCAGCCAGAAGGCCGTGAACACCGCGAGGGCCAGGGGCAGGAACAGCGCCAGCTGAAGTTCGCCGCCGGGCGCGCCCCCGATGGCTATCGCGCGGCGGCAGGCGTGGACCGCTTGCCCAACCCAGAAGACGAGCAGCAGCACCAGCGGCACGAACACAGCCAGCCAGCGCGTGCCGTCGATGAACTGCCACGCGGCAAACAGCCAGCCGAGAATCGCCAGCGGTTGCAGCAAAACCAGGATCCAGCCGCGCCGGTCGCCCAGCGTGATGTGGCCCCAACCCCAGACGAGCAGAGCCCGGCGCAGGACGCTCGCTGCCCCCGGCGTGGGCGCTGAGGCGTGGGTCGTTATGGGGCGCCCAGGGCGGTTAGTTCGACGAGCCGACCGGCTCGGAATCGCCGATCAGCTCGCGCCGCAATACTTCCTCGCCGCTATCGCCCTTGGCGACGGCCAGCACCTTGTCGCCCGCCTGGAAGACGGTGTCGGCCCGCACCTGCTGGACGCTGTTGCCGCGCAACAGCAGGAAGAGCGATGAGCCCTCGGGCAGGTTGATGTCAGTCGACTTGCGGCCCAGCGCGGGCGAGCTCTCGCTGATCTGCGCCTCAACAAGCTCCATCTCGCCCCCTTTGAGCTGCGCCAGATGCAGCAGCTCGTGGACCGGGATGTCCTGCTCGATCGCGCCCAGGACCATGCGCGTCGGGCTGATGATCTCGTTCACGCCCAGGTGCTTGAAGAGGTCCTCGTTGCGCGGGTTGTTGACGCGGGCGATGGTCTTGGGCACATCGAAGTGATGCTTGGCCATCTGGCATACGACGAGGTTGTCCTCGTCATCACCGGTGACTGCGGCCACGACGGCGGCGCGGTTCGCGCCCGCCTCGGCGAGGTGCTTGCCCTCGCAGCCATCGCGGTTGAGCACGATACTGCCCAGCTCATCTGAGATCTGGCGCGCCCGACTCGCGTTCTTCTCGAGGATCACGAGCTCATGGCCCGCCTCGAGCAGCTCCTTGGCGAGGTAGTAACCGACCTTCCCGCCACCGACTACGACGATGTACATGGCTAATGCCCCGGGTGGCTGGCGCCGGCCGGAACGGCCGACTCATCGAGATGATCGTGATGGCGCTCCACGTCGCGCACGCCGCTTGCCCCGGGATCAGCCGCAAGACCGGTGAACTGGGCGAGCGCGTCAACCAGCAGCCGAGTGCGACAGATCGTCGCCACGCCCAGCTGCGTGTACGCCTCAGCGCGAACCGGGTCGTTGACCTTGGCCACAACGTTCTTGACGCCGAACGCCTCACTGGCCATCTGGGCCGCAAAGGCGTTGCGGTTGTCACCCTCCGTCAGCGCGTAGAACCAGTCGGCCGTGTCGGTGCCGACGCGGCGCAGCACGTCCTCGTCCGTGCCGTCGGCGCGGATGGCCTGGCCCGGAAAGTCCGGCTCGAGCCGGCTGAACGCCTCTGTGTTGTTGTCGATGATGGTCACGTCGTGGCCCTCACGGGCCAGCCGCTCGGCGAGCCCGGCGCCAACCCGGCCGCAACCGACGATCACTGCTCTCATTCGACAAACCCTAGCGCAAGCCCAGGCCGCTGCCGGCGGTCAGCTTGTCGGTGCTGTCGCGCCGCTCACCCGCGGCCGGCACGGGCTCACGCGCCACGATCACCTGGCACGGGGCGTTCTGGAGGATGTACGGGATGGTCGTCCCCAGGGCGAAGTCGCCGCCGAACCGCTTGCGGTAGGGCAGGCCGACGATGATCACGTCGGCGCCCAGCTCGATCGCCTCATCGACGAGCGCCGCGGCGACTTCGCGCGCCTGCAGCAGGTCGCCCGACAGCTTGACTTTGTAGCGCTCGGCGATCCCTTCGGCGAGATCGAGCACGGCCGACGCCGCGAGGTTCTCGTCGGTCATCTCCTCGGACAGCTCGTGCTGCCAATCGACCTCGATGACGTGCACCGCCACGAGCTCGGCCGCGTTGGGCTTGGCCAGCTGGCAGCCCAAATTGACCACCAGCTCGTCGGTCGGTCCGCCGTTGAGGCCCAGGACGGCCTTGCGAATCGGATTGGGATTGGCACCCTCAGCCATGCGGCGGAAGGCTATCAGCCACGGTCAGGTTCAGCCGCGCGGCGGTTCGGGCGCGCGCTCCTCTACTTCGCGTCGATAAGGAACGTTGACCACGACCGTGTGGGGCCGGCCCAGCAGGGCGCTCCTGAGTCGGTCGGCTGACTGGTTGTAGAGGATCCGCTCCCACCAGTGGCGGGCGACATACTCCGGGATCACCACGAACGTGATCGGATCCTCTTTGTCGTCCGGCCAGGTCCGATCGAGCACGTCGAGATAGGCCAGCATAGGTCCGACCAGGGCGCGGTACGGCGATTCGACGATGACCAGCGGCACCAGCGGCAGCTGGCGCTCCCAGCGCTCGCGCATGCGTGCCGCTTCCTCCGGATCGTCGGAGATGAGCACCGCGCGTATGTCGGGCGCGATCGAGCGGGCGACATTCACCGCCTGGACCACCGCGCGATTGATCGTGGGCACCGGCACGATGACCCTTTCCTCGCGCCGCGGCGGCGGAATGACTGCGTCATCGCTCATCGCGAGGTGGTCAGCCGATGCTTGGTACTGGCGATGGATGAACAGCATCAGCAGGATCAGGATCGGGATGATCACCGCCACCAGCAGTGATGTCGGCGCCTTGGCGGCGAGAACCACCAGGAACACGACGCCGGTAAGCAGGGCCCCGAACGCGTTGATGGTGAGCTTCTTGCGCCAGCCCGCCGAGCGTTCGCTCAGCCAGTGCCGAACCAGGCCCACCTGGCCGATGGTGAAGGCAATGAACACGCCCACCGCATAGAGCGGGATGAGGGCCGTCGTGATGCCGCCGAACGCCACGATCAGCACGATCGCGGCGATGCTCAGGATGACGATGCCGCTCGTGAAGGCCAGACGGTCACCCCGGAAGGAAAAGACACGAGGCATGAAGCCGTCGCGCGCGAGGATCGCAGCGAGGCGGGGGAACGCGTTGAATGACGTGTTGGCCGCGAGGAAAAGGATCAGCGCGGTGAACGTCTGGTAGAGGTAGAACAGGATGGTGTTGTCACCGTAGATCTTGGCCGCGACCTGGCTGATCACGGTCTTCACCGCGGGCGCGTCCACCGGCACGATGCCGAACGAGTCGGCGACGAAGGTGATGCCGACGAACAGCACGCCCAGCAGGATGGCCATCACCAGCAGGGTGTTGGCGGCGTTGCGCGGTTCCGGTGGCTTGAACGCCGGCACGCCGTTGGCGATCGCCTCCGTGCCGGTCAGTGCTACCGAGCCCGACGCGAAGGCCTTGATGATGAGGACGAAGCCGACAAGCTGGAGCGTGTCTGGGGCACCTGGCAGCGGTTCAGGCGGCGGTGCGTGCTCGCCCAGGGCGACGATCCGGAACACCCCAAGGACGATGATCGCCAACGTCCCAAACGCAAATATGTAGGTGGGGATGGCGAAGATGTTGCCCGACTCGCGCAGGCCGCGCAGGTTGCCGAGCATGATCAGCACGATGGCCACGATGGCAATCTCGACGCGAATATCGATGAGGCCGGGCAACGCGGAGATGACCTGCTCGACCGCCGACGAGGTCGACACGGCGACGGTCATCACGTAGTCGACCAGCAGCGCGCCCGCGACGACCAGCGCGAAGATGCCCGGCAGGTTTGCCCGCGCCACCGCGTAGTCGCCGCCGCCCGACGGGTAGGCGTTGATCTCCTGGCGGTAGCTGATCGACACGACGCCAAGCAGCAAGGCGATGCCGATCGCGATGGGCAGGCTGAGCAGTAACGCGCCCGCGCCGGCGAGCACCAGAACGCGCAGGATCTCCTCGGTCGCGTAGGCGGATGAGCTGATGGCGTCCGAGCTGAAGATGGCCAGTGCCTTCTTCTTGGAAAGCCGCTCGCCCATCTCCTCATAGATCGACAGCCGCCGGCCAAACATTGCGTGGCGGACCCTCTCGATCGCCCGGCCAGCCGCGGTGCGCGGCTCCGACGCGGCCTCGCGCGCTACGAACTGGCCCGGGCCGGCGTAGCGGAAGAACTCGGCGTGCGGTCGCTCGACGCGGACGCGGCGGTCACCCGGTTTGCGGCCGTGCAGCCACGGCTTCTCACTGCTCATCTAGAGGCCGAACTGTAGCCGCGCCGCGAGCCGGCGCGGGAGCTGCTCCCGCTCCATGAGCTTTTGCACCTGCTCGAGTGGATACGCAACGCGGCGCCAATCGAGCGTCCCGGCGTCGGTGTCGAGCAGCAGCGCCGATGCGCGTGGGTCGCCGTCGCGCGGCTGGCCGACGCTGCCGGGGTTGACGATGAGCCGCTCGCCGTCGAGTGGGTGGCGCGTCCCGGGCCCGATCTGCACCGCCTCCGCACGGCTGCCGCGTTGCCGAAACACGCCCGGCACGTGGGTATGGCCCACGAGGCAGTACGCAGTCTCGAAAAGCGCGAAGTTGGCGCGGGCCACGCCGGCGCTGTAGACGTACTCCCAGGTGGGGTCGCGCGGGCTGCCGTGGACGAGCGTGAAGGGCTTCATCTCTGTCCGCAGGGGGAGTGCCGCCAGCCAATCGCGCGTCGCCGGCGCGATGCGCTCCGCCGTCCACTCGACGGCTGCCCTGGCGTCATCGTTGAAGGCGTCCGTGTCGAGGGCGCCGATCGCTGCCGAGTCGTGGTTGCCCCTGACCCCGGTCGCGCCTTCAGCCTTGAGCCGCGCGACCACCTCGTCGGGTTGCGGGCCGTAGCCCACGATGTCGCCCAGCTGCCAGATGGCGTCGTATGGCTTGAGCGCCTCGAGCACGGCCTCAAGCGCCGGCAGGTTGCCGTGAATGTCCGACAGCACGGCAATTCGCATCGGTGAGTCAGCCTAGCGGCCGACGTCTTCGTTCGCCCGGCGTGCGTGGGTAACCGTCTGGAGTCGGCCGAACTTTCTCGATGGCGACCAGGCAGTGGCCGGCCAGACCCACCTTGGCCGCAGCGGGCAATTCGATCACGCGGGGCTTGCCACCGCCGACTGCGCGGATGATGCGGGCGGCATCGGCCAACTCAGATTCGACACCGGCCGACTTCCAGGCCACCACATGGCCACCCACTTTCACCAGCGGCAACCCGAGCTCGGCTACTTCTGCAATCTGGCCCAGGGCGCGGACCGTGACGATGTCCCACGCCTCGCGCTGGTCGGGCTCATCGGCCAGGTCCTCGGCGCGCTCGGCGAGGACGTCGATCGCGACCAGGTCGCGCGCAACGGCAGCGGCCACCTCGAGAAACGCGGCCTTCTTGCCGATCGAATCGACGAGTGCCGCGCGTCGTGCCGGCAAAGCCACGGCCAGCGGCAGACCGGGGAAGCCGCCGCCGCTGCCCAGGTCGAGCAGCGTGGGATTGTCGCCGCCCAGTGTGCGCAATGGGGCGACGGCGATGAGCGAATCGAGGACGTGGCCGCGCGCGACATGTTCCGGTGTGCGCAGCCCCGACAGGTTGACGTGCTCGTTCCAGGCGAGCAGCAGCCGCACATGACCTTCGATCGCGGCGCGAGTGGCGCCTTCGAGGTTGAGCGCCAGGTCCGTCAGACCGCGCTCGAGCACCTCGTCAAAGATTGGATCGAGCGCAGGTGTCGCGCCAACATCGTGCGGCAGCGCGGCTCGTGATTGGGGAGAGGCACGCCGCGGGAGCGAGGACCGATCAGGAACGTCCATGCCCGAACGCGCCTGAGCCGTTGTGCTGTCCCCGCCCCCGGCGGCCTGTCTATCTGGCACCACCGGCCCTTCAGTTTTCCCTCACCGTCCGGCTCGTCCGACCAGCTTTCGCTGGCCGCCGGGGCCGGCGAGGTTACCGTACTCGGCCAGGGCGCTCTCCCCGCTAGGGCGCGCCAGTGATGCAGGCGCGCAGTGTCGCCAGACCGCATAGGCGTGGTCAATCGGCTTTTCCACGACTTACCGTCGCGGCTGTGCATTTGTGGAGAAAGACGCTCACCGGCGGCTCGAGTGTGGAACGTTCGCGCCGCGAGGGCGGAACGTCGGCGCCGCGCTTAGAGCAGCTTCACTCCGACGCAGGAGAGCACTGCCCAGCCCAGCGAACCGGTCACGAGCAGAACGACGATGAACGCAACTATTCCTCTACCCATGGCCCGAGTGTGACGATGACCGGCTCACACGGACGGCCGCCAAATGGCCGCGGGCATGGCGAATGCATTGCTACTCGCGGGGCGTGCCTGGGCTAGTCGGTGGCGCGTGCCCGCGCTGGCCGGCCCATTGAACGCCGCACGACCTCCATCACCTCTTCGGTGTAGGCCTGGGCGTCGCCCGTCTTGACCGCCGTCGTGAGGCAGCCCGCGACGTGGTCCTCCATCAGCATCAACGACACGGCGTCGACGGCAGCACGCAGTGCGGCGGTCTGCTGCAGGATGTCGATGCAGTACTCATCGCGCTCGATCATCCGCGCGACACCGCGGATCTGGCCCTCCATGCGCGACAGGCGGCGCAGCAGCTGCGCGCGGTCCTTGGTGTAACTGTGGCGCGACGGCCCTGCGGCGCTATGGCCGGCGGCGCCATGAATCGCGACTGAGCTGTTTGCTGGTTGCTCGGTTCGACTTGGACTCATACTGGTGGGGAGTATAGGTGACGCACGACGGGCGCGGCACCCGCCCATGCTTCATTCGGGCTAGACTCGCACAAGATGGATAGTCCGGACTGGCTGCGGACGCGACTCACGTCGTTCACCTGTCCCGCCTGCGGACGCCGCTACCGCGGCAGCAAGATGCGCGTCATGGCTGAGCGCGAGGGCCTCTTCTTCGTGGACCTCGACTGTTCCCGCTGTGGCAGCCACACCGTCGCGATCGTCACCGTCGAGATCGACGAGAGCGAGGTGACCATCGAGGTCAGCGATGTCGTCGGCGAGGACGAGATCGAGCATTTTGGCGAGCCCCTGCCGGTTGGCGCAGCGCGCGTCACCGCGGACGATGTTCTCGAGATGCACCAGTTCCTGGCGCGTTTCAAGGGCGATCTGGGCGATCTGATCGGAACCGGTGCGGCCGAATTCGGTCGACCGAGACCGGACGGCGCCGACCGCAGGTGACGCCCGAAGCTCGATTTGCCCACGCCAGCGAAG
This sequence comes from Chloroflexota bacterium, assembly GCA_030271555.1. GTDB lineage: Bacteria > Chloroflexota > Limnocylindria > Limnocylindrales > CSP1-4 > JALYGJ01. The sequence goes on from JARXKQ010000001.1 coordinate 8,175, forward strand.
CCGAGCTGGCGCGGATCCTTAACTACTACGGCGTCGCCTGGCAATACGAGCCACGCACCTTCCCTATCCAATGGAACCTGGATGGCAAGGTGATCGAGTCCTTCTCGCCCGACTTCTATCTACCCGAGCTCGAGATGTACCTGGAGCTGACCACGCTCAAACAGAGCCTCGTGCGGCGCAAGAACCGCAAGCTGCGCCGGCTGCGCGAGCTGTACCCGGACATCCGCGTCAAGCTCTTCTACGGCAAGGACTTCCGGGCCCTGATGCTCAAGTACGGGCGAGTCGACCTGGCGGCGTCCCTGTCGGGGCTCGAGGGCCAGATCGTGCCCGGCCGGACGACCGCGCCCGTCGTCCTCGCCGTAGCTCAGGAGGCTGATCTACCCATCGCCGCCTCGGCCCCGGAAGGCACGGCCCAGATCATCCAGTTGTCCGTTCGCTCACGGCCGCGCGTCTCACGCGGATCGCGCCGCCGCCGTGGCCGGCGCGCTTTCCTCGCTGCTCGCACCGCGAGCTAGGCCGCTAGCCTTCGCCACTGATGACAACAGTGAGCCGCGTCCCCGATCTGCGCACCGACATCGGTGATGTGCTCATCACCGAGGAGCAGATCCGGGCCAAGGTGCGCGAGCTGGGCGCCCAGGTCAGCCGTGACTACGAGGGCCGATCGGTCACCCTGGTCAGCGTCCTCAAGGGCTCTTTGCCGTTCATGGCCGATCTGATGCGGGCGATCGAGATCCCGGTCCAGATCGATCTGATGGAGGTCAGCTCGTACGGCGGGGCGACGACCGAGTCATCGGGCCTGGTGCGAATCCTCAAGGACCTGTCCTCGACCATCGCCGGCAAGGACGTGCTCATTGTCGAGGACATCATCGACACCGGGCTGACGCTCAACTACCTGCTGCGCTACCTGCGCGGCAAGGGTCCCAACAGCCTGCGCATCTGCGCTTTGCTCGACAAGCCCGCGCGACGCCTGGTCGAGATCCCGATCGACTACACCGGGTTTGTCATCCCCGATGAGTTCGTGGTTGGCTACGGCCTCGATTTCGGCGAGTTTTACCGCAACCTGCCGTTCATCGGCGTGCTGCGGCGCGAGCTGTACGAGCCAAGATGAACCGCCGCGCGCTGGGGCGCGGCCGCCTGCTGGTCGTGATCGGTGCGTTGGTCACCCTCGCGGGCATGATCCCCACCTGGTGGAAGCTGCCGCGTACTAATGCCACCTCGCTGAGCGGTAACGGGCTCGAAGGCGCGGGGATCATCATCTTCCTGGGCGCGCTGGCGCTGCTCGCGGTGGTGACGCTGCCCTACGCGACGCGCGACGGTGACTCGGCGCTCGACCGGCCCGCCTCGTTCGTGCTGCTGGCGTTGATGACCGTCGGCGCGTTGCTGTTTCGCATCTTCGAGATCAGCCGATTCACGAGCCTGGGATTGCCGACCGAGGCGCCGGGCATGTGGATCTCCGGCCTTGGCCTGCTGGTCGTGGTTTGGGGCGTGGGCGACCTGCTGTCGGAGCGCCCACCAACGAACTAGGGCGGTCGACTATTCCCCCAGGAACTCGCGCACCAGCTCCTGGAAGTGATAGACGCCGTTCTCGCGCTTGGCACTGAAGCGACCCGCGTCGTAGGCGCGCGAGCGGAGCCCACGCTGGACCTGCTCGCATAAGACGATGTCTTCCTGCTGGATCTGGTCGGAAAACGCGATGCCCTGTTGCATCGACTCCCAGCCAGCGCCCGACCCTGGTTCGGCGAAGTACCACTCGAATACCGTGAGTGTCCGGTCGTGGCCCACCGGCAAGATCACGTTCGACGACATGTTGTCGGGGTAGATATTGAACATGGTGTTGGGGAACAGCCAGTAGTACAGGGCGTCCTCCTCGCCATCGGCGGTACGCACGAAGCGTCGGTCCCGACCGATCTCCTGGCCTTCCTTCAGCTCACGAATCGGTGCGTGTTGCTTGGAGTAGTAGCGATGGGTCTCGACTCGGTACGCGTCGTAGTCGAGCTCGGCGAACAGGTCGGGGTGGGCGATGGGCAGGTGATAGCCCTCGAGGTAGTTGTCGACGTACACCTTCCAGTTGCACTCGATCATGTATTCGCGCCGCTCGACGAGGCGCATCTGGTCGACGTCGAAACCGGCCCGCGCGACTTCGGCGGGGATCGCGCCCATGACCTCGGCCAGCGGCGGCGCGTCAGGATCGAGATTGGCGAAGATGAACGGGCCCCAGCGATCGACCCGAACCGGCGTCAGCCCGAAATCCTCTTTGCGGAAGTCCTCGGTCTCGTCCATCTCGGGGCACGCCCGCAGGGTGCCATCGAGGCCGTAAGTCCAGCCGTGATAGCGGCATTGGAGAGAGCGCCGGTTGCCCTTGGACAGTGCGACCTGGCCCGCGCGGTGGCGGCAGACGTTGTAGAAGCCGCGCAGCACGTCGTCGGTGCCGTGGGTGATGACGATCGGCTCATCGATGATGGTTGCGGGAACGAAGTCGCCCGGCCGCGCGAGATCTTCGTAGCGTGCCACCAACTGCCATGTGCGCCCAAACACGAGGTTCTTCTCGCGCTCCAGGTACTCCGGCTCGAGGTAGTAGCGCGACGCCAAAGTGGACGCGCGCGCTAGCGGTAGCGCTTGACTTTGGTCTAGCAACGCCCTACTCATGGCCGTAGAGTGTACGGACGCATTCAGGCGAGGGAGACTGCGCGAATAGCGATCCACCTTGTAGGAGGCAGTCGATGATTCCCAGGCGAGCCGCATTTGGAGCGGTCTTCCTAATTCTGGCGGTGGCCTGCGCGGGTCCCGCGGCAACCCCGACACCGGCGCCGACGGCGCCGCCGTCAGCGGCGCCCACGCCGTCTGCAACCCCGGCTTCGACCGCGGTCTGCGACAACTTGCCGGCCGGTTCCGAGGGTGATCTGCTCGCGACGATCTGCGCTGAGGGCAAGATCACCATGTCGACCGATCCGGGCTATCCGCCGCAGTCCGTGCTGGCGCCCGACGATCCGCTGGGCTACAAGGGCTTCGACATCGACGTCGGCAAGGCAATTGCTGACTGGCTGGGTGTTGATCTCGCCTTCGAGACGCCCTCCTGGGAAGTCCTGACCGCCGGTTCATGGAACGGCCGCTGGGATTTCAGCGTTGGCTCCATGACGATCACGTCGCCGCGCCAGGAAGTCATCGATTTCACCCAGCCCTACTACTACACCCCGGCCCAGCTCGCGGTGCAGAAGGACTCGACCATCACCGATCCGGCCGGCCTGGCCGGCAAGATCATTTGCGTTGGCGAGGGCACGACGTACCTCGACTGGATCAATGGGACCCTTGATTTCGGCACCGAGTCGCCGCAGTCGACCGCGCCGGCGGGTTCCACCGCCACAACCCTGCCAACCGACCGCGACTGCGCCAACGCGTGGCAGTCGGGCCGGCACGACTTTGACGGCTGGCTGAGTTCGATCACCACCGTTCAGGGCGCGATTGACGACGGCCTGCCGGTCAAGATGATTGGCGAGCCGGTCTTCTACGAGCCGCTCGCCGTCGCATTCGACAAGAGCGCACCCACCCATACGGCCCTCGTCGCCGCCGTCGACCAGATAATGGCCGACATGCACGCCGACGGGACCCTGTCGCAGCTGTCCATGAAGTGGTTCAACTACGACTACACGGTGAATGCCCAGTAGGGCACGCACGCGTCGGTAGACCCAGATGAGCGGGGGCCAGCAATGGCCCCCGCTGGCTTATTGAGGGGATAGCGGTGTCCTACGTGAGTGGCGCCAGCCAAAACTCGCCCCAGACATGCTGAAGAACGAACAGCCGCCCGCGCCGGATCAGGTGGTTGCGGCCATGCGCGGAGAGCAGCGCCGGCGCTCCGCGCGCTTCCGGCTGATCTTCATCGCGACCTGGATCATCATCGTTGGCGGGATACTGCTCGCTCTCAAGGCCGGGCCGCGGTTCGACCCAACGTTCGACCTTGGTCCCATCGATCGGAGCAACCCGGCCTCGACCCCCGTCTGGGTGTACATCCTGGGCGGCATACCGCTGACCCTGGTCATCTCGGTCGTGTCGATCACGATCGCCATCGCGTTGGCGCTCGCGGGAGCGTTGGGGCGGCTATCGAAGAACGCCTTCGTCTACGGCGCCGCCAGCCTGTACGTGTCGCTCGTGCGCGGCACGCCGCTGATCGTCCAGATCATCTTTGTCTACTACGCGTTGCCGCAGGTCATCCCCGCGACCGCCGATGTGCCCGCGATCTACCTGGGGATCATTGCGCTCGCCTTCAACTACGGCGCGTACATGACCGAGATCTTCCGCGCCGGCATCCAGGCCGTGCCGCGCGGCCAGCGCGAAGCCGCGGAAGCGCTGGGCATGCGCGAAAGCCTGGTCATGCGCCGCGTCGTCATGCCGCAGGCCATTCGCATCGTCATTCCGGCGATCGGCAATGACTTCATATCGATGACCAAGGACTCGGCGCTGGTCTCGGTAATCGGCGTGCAGGAGCTGCTGTGGCGTGCCCAGCACGTGGGCAGTGCCAACTTCCGCAACCTCGAGACACTGCTCCTGGCCGCGGGTGTCTACTGGGCAATCACGATCGTCCTGTCGCTCTTCCAGGAGCGACTGGAGCGGCGCATGGCGCGCGGCGACCGATGAGCACGGATCAACAGCCGACCTACCCGCTGGCGACGATGCCGGCGCACCTGGGCGAAGTCATCGTCCGGGCCAAGGGCGTGCACAAGTTCTTCGGCGACCTGCACGTGTTGCGCGGTGTCGATCTCGATGTCTGGCAGGCCGAGGCAGTGATGATCATCGGTCGGTCGGGCAGCGGCAAGACGACGCTATTGCGCTGCATCAACTTTCTCGAGGAGCCCACGCTGGGGACGATCGAGGTCGACGGCGTGCGCGTCGAGGCCGACCCACTCGGGCGGCGACCGCGGAGCCACCGCGAGCACATCCGCGACATCCGGCTGCGTGCAGGCATGCTCTTCCAGGACTTCAACCTCTTCCCCCACATGAGCGTGCTTCAGAACTGCATCGAGGCGCCCACGCGCGTCAAGGGTGTCGCCCGCGATGAGGCCGTGGTGACCGCTGAGAAGTACCTCGATAAGGTGGGGCTCCTGGAAAAGCGCGACGAATACCCCGCACGCCTGTCAAGCGGCCAGAAGCAACGCGCGGCCATCGCCCGCGCGATGTGCATGGGACCCAAGGTGCTGATGTTCGATGAGCCGACCTCGGCGCTGGATCCTGAGCTCATCGGCGAGGTGCTCAAGGTCATGGAGGAGCTTGCGCACGAGGGCACGACGATGATCGTCGTCACTCACGAAATGCACTTCGCGCGAGAAGCGGCCGATCGTGTCGTGTTCATGGACGGCGGCGTGATCGCCGAGCAGGGGCCGCCCGAACAGGTGCTCGACGATCCGCGCGAGGAGAGCACCAAGCAGTTCCTGCGGCGCGTCCTAGCCGCGCGCTAGGCGCCCGGCTGGGGTGTCGCGGTCGGCTTGGTGGTCGGCGCGGCTGCTGGTTGCTCCGGCATAACCCGCAGGGCGAGCCACGTTGGGTTCGAGCCGGTGCGGTCCCGGCTGATCTCAAAGAAGTAGTCGCCAACCGGCCATTCGCCGTTCGCGCCAAGCGGAGTTGGCGGCGCGAGGTACACCTCACCTTCTGAGGCGAGCGCGCTATCGATGACGCGCGCCCCGGCAACGGGCACGATCGCCCCAGTGGCGTCGCGCCGCCAGAGCGACACCGCCGCAGCCTGGGCGAGACGAGTTGCGTGTTGCTGACCCGGCGCGCAGAAGCCGATGCCCGCCACGTTCGGTCCGAAGACGCGCACTGATTCGGTGCCGCTCGCATCCGCCGCAACAAATTGCGGCGCCGCCGGCCAGACCGTGCGAACCGCCGTCGTGCCGTGGTCCTGGATGGCCGTCAGACGCCAGTTGTCGGTCGGGAAGCACTGTTGGAAGAAGCCCGATTCGCCCGTGACCGCGGTTGGCTGTGGGGTCTGGGCCAACGTCGTCTGGATCGGGTGGTTGCTGGTATCGGTCGTTTCGGCCGGGGCGGGCCAGGGCTTGATCAGGGCGAGAACGACAAAGATCGCTGCGACTGAGATGAGGACCGCTGGCAGGCCGCTATTGGGTGGACGATCGACTCGTTCGAGTTCGAGTTGTGGGCTCCCGTCGTCGAGAGCCATAAGTCAGTCCTCGCCGAGATATGCCTTGCGCACGCCTTCGTTGGCTGCCAATCCGGCCGCCGTGTCGGACAGGTTGACCAAACCAGTCTGCAGCACGTAGCCGCGGTGGGCAACGGTCAGCGCCTGGAGCGCGTTCTGCTCAACCAGCAGGATGGTCGTGCCCTGGGCGTTGATCTCCTTGATGATCGAGAAGATCTGCTGGACGAGGATGGGCGAGAGGCCAAGCGACGGCTCGTCGAGCAGGAGCAGGCGCGGCCGCGACATCAGCGCCCGGCCGATCGCGAGCATCTGCTGCTCGCCGCCGGACAGGGTGCCGCCAGCCTGCTTGAGGCGCTCCTGGAGGCGCGGGAAAAGCGTCACGACGCGGTCCAGGTCCTCGCGCATCTCCGAGTGGTTGCGGGTGTACGCGCCCATCTGAAGATTCTCGAGGACCGACAGGCGCGAGAAGATGCGGCGGCCTTCAGGCGCGTGGCCGATGCCCGCCTTGACGAGCTTGTGCGCCGGCACCTTGGAAATATCGCGGCCCTCGAAAGTGACCTTGCCCGATCGCGGGTGGAGCAGGCCGCTCACGGTCTTGAGCGTCGTGGTCTTGCCCGCACCGTTCGACCCCAACAGGGTGACGATCTCCTGCTTGCCGACCTCCATCGTGATGCCCTTCAGCGCCTGGATGCGGCCGTAATAGGCGTGCACGTTGTCCAGGCGCAGCATCACTTCCGACCCGTTGCCAGTGGTCATGCCGCCACCTCGGCTGGTTTGCCCAGGTAAGCCTCGATGACGCGCGGGTTGGCGCGCACTTCGGCGGGCGTGCCCTCGGCGATCGTCTCGCCGTGGTCGAGCACCGTGATCCAGTCACTGATGTTCATGACGACGCGCATGTCGTGCTCGATCAGCAACACGGTCACGCCGAGGTCGTTTCTGAGCCGACCGATCAGGGCGGTCATATCGGCGGTCTCGTTGGGGTTCATGCCTGCAGTGGGCTCGTCGAGCAGCAAGAGTGCCGGCTCTGATGCCAGCGCGCGGGCGAGCTCGAGCCGGCGCTGGTCGCCGTAGGGCAGGTTGCGCGCCAATTGATCATCGATGTCCTTCAGGCCGACCAGCCCTAGGTAGCCACGCGCCTTCTCGGCCGCGGCCACTTCCTCGCGCCGCTTGCGGGGCGTGCTGATGATCGCGTCGATGGGGTTCGAGTGAAGCTTCAGGTGCATGCCCACGAGCACGTTCTCGAGTGCGGTCATGTTCTGGAAGAGGCGGATGTTCTGGAACGTGCGGCCGATGCCGGCGCGAACAACGTCGTTGGGCCGCGCGTTGCGGAAGATGCCCAACGCCTGGATGAACCGCTCATACCAGGGCGGGCGGGCCATGGCAGTCGGCAGGATAAGCGTGACGACGAGCAGTGCAAGGAGTGCCCACAACGCCTGGATGCGCACATTGGTACCGGCCACTGACAAGCCAATTGCAAGGACCAGAAAGAACGGCAGGAACCACAGGATGGGCTCGATCCACGACCGCTTCGAGGGTGCGATCAGGCGCTGGCCGCCGATCTCGATCTCGCCTGACGTGGGCGGGAAAATGCCCGCGATGACATTGAAGAATGTTGTCTTGCCCGCGCCGTTGGGGCCGATCAGGCTGTAGATCTGGCCGCGGTGGATGCGCATGTCGATCTCGTGCAGCGCGAGCAGGCCGCCGAAGCGCTTCGTTATGTTCGTCGCGACCAGGACGTCGTCAGACTGGGCCGCCTGCGCACTGGGCTTGATGCTCATCGAATCGGCGTTCGCTGGGTCGCTCATCACTAGACCTCTGGCGTGGCTTCGTCGGGTGAGACGAGCTCCTCAGCGCCCGCACTCTCCGTATGTAGCTCGCGTCGGCGGCGCACGTTGGGGAAGAGTCCTTCGGGGCGGAACAGCATCATGAGCACGAGCGCGATGCCATAGAGCAGGAATTGGTACTGCACGAAATCGATGTCCGACAGGATTGGCACCTGCACGCTATTGAAGAAGTTCGTCAGCTGCGGCAGGAACACCTGTTGGACGACGAAGATCGTGAAGCCACCAATGGCGACGCCCCAGATGTTGCCCATGCCGCCCAGCACGATCATCGCCAGGACGGTGAACGAGACGGTGAAGCCGAACTGGACCGGCGCGACCGCGACATTGCGCGCAGCGCTGAACACGCCGGCAAAACCGGACGTGGAGGCGCCGATGGCGAAGGCAAGCAACTTGGTGGTGACGGTGTTGATGCCGCTGCTCGACGCCGCCAGCTCATCTTCGCGGATGGCATTCCAGGATCGACCGAGGCGCGAATCCTGTAACCGATAACAGAGGATCAGCACTCCGGTAAGGATCAGCCCCATTGTTATGTAGAAGCCCCACGGTTGGGACGCCGAGAAGCAGGTCACGCACTGGCCGGCGATGTTGACGTCGAAGGGCAGGCTGGGCCGATCGATTGCCGAGATGCCGTTGGTGCCGCCGGCAAGCTCGGCCGAGTTCGTAAAGAACACGGGCACGATCTCACCGAAGCCCAGGGTCACGATCGCCAGGTAGTCGCCTCTGAGGCGCAGTGTGGGCGCTCCCAAGGTGACGCCGAACAGGGCGGCGATGATCGCGCCCATGATGAGCCACGGCCAGAACGGGATGTGGATGCCGGTGAACTGCGAAGCCACGGCAGCGTACGAGTAGGCGCCGATGGCGAAGAAGGCGGCGTAGCCCAGGTCGAGCAGGCCGGCCATGCCGATGACGATGTTGAGCCCGAGCACGAGCAGGATGTAGATGCCCGCGGTGTTGAACTGCTCGACCCAGACGTTCTGCGTCAGGAAGCCGCTGAACGGCGGCAGCAGGACGATGAACGGCAACACCAGCGTGATCGCCAGCATGCCGAGCAAGATGGTGGTCGATCGATGGCGCCCGGCGAACTCGCGCATGCGTTCGCGCAGGCCCGGGCGGCGGGGCATCACCTTGGCTGCCGCGCTCATGCCCGTTCCGCCGTGCTGACGCCCAGCAGGCCTGACGGCCGCATCACCAGGACGATGATCAATACAGCGAACACGAGCGCCTCTGACCAGCGGGGCAGACCCACGACCACGGCCGAGACCTCGATGAAGCCGATCATCAGGCCGCCGAGCGCCGCACCGACAGTGTTGCCAATGCCACCAAGCACGGCGGCGGTGAAGGCCTTGAGCCCGACGAAGAAGCCGATCGTGAACTGGATCTGGCCGTAGTACAGGCCGTAGACGATGCCCGCCGCGCCAGCAAGGGCGGAGCCGATGAAGAAGGTCACGGCAATCGTTGTGTTGATGTCGACGCCCATCAGCTGCGCGGCTTCACGGTCCTGCGCGGTGGACCGCATCGCTCGACCCAGGCGCGTGCGCCCAACGAACAGCTGCAGCGCGGCCATCAGGCCCAGCGAGACGATGAAGATGACCACGTACAGCCATGGAATGGAAGCGCCAAAGACCAGGAACCTGCTCTGCAGGCTGATCAACTGTGGCGTGGGCACGGGCGACGCGGTCACGACGGCCTGGACGAAGTTGTTCAGGATGAAGCTCACGCCGATGGCTGTGATCAGCGGCGCCAGGCGTGGCGCGTTACGCAGGGGTCGATAGGCGAATCGCTCGATGCCCACGCCCAGCAGTCCGAGCAGCGGCATGGTGATCAGGAACAAGATCGCGAGCACGCCCAGGAGCAACAGCGGATCGGCAATGGCGCCGGTGTAACCCAGGAACTTGAATGAGATGAAGTACGCCACGAAGGCGCCGACCATCACCACGTCACCGTGGGCGAAGTTGATCAGTTCGATGATGCCGTAGACCATCGTGTAGCCGACGGCCACGAGGATGTAGATGCCACCCGCCGCGAGGGCGTTGAAGAACTGCGCTGTGGCCAGCGACAAGATCTTGTCAGGCGTTTTGTCGATCGCCGCGAACCACACCATGGCGTACATGAGCGCGAAGCCGACGACGAGCAGCGCTACCCCTATCGCTGCCGTTCGGAGCAATCGCCTCAACACGCCGTGAATGCCTCCGAGTCGAGTGGCGCGCTTGCGCCGGTTAGAAAGAACCGGGAGGCGTTGCCGCCTCCCGGTCCCACTTGGTCAGGACTTAGCAGCCGTTGGGGCTGAAGGCCTGCTGCTTCACATACACCCAACCGCCCTTGCCGCTCTCGGCCGACGGATCGACCTTGTAGAACGACATGACCGGCTGCTCGATGTCACCACAAGCGTTGAAGCTGATGGTGCCCATCGCGGTGCTGTAGCTCTTGCCACTCGAGAAGATGTAATCGCGGACCGCTGCGCGCCACTTGGCGAGATCGCCGGCGGCACCGGCCGCCGTGTCCTTGATCGCCTGAATGAGGACCTGTGCGCACGAGAAGCCCAACGCGCTATACGCGCCCGGAGCCTTGCCGTACTTGGTCTGGAAGTCGGCTGTGAACGTGCTGCCAGAGGGCAGGTCGTGCAGGCCGGCAACCGTGCCGTGGACATCATTCGAATTATCGACGCCGGCGAGGGTGATGAACGCGCCCTCGCTGCCGCCCGGGGCCAGGTCGGCGATGCCGTCCGGACCGACGAACGGGATGGCGCCCATGCCAGCAGCGACCATCTGCTTGCGCGCCAGGCCACCGCCCGTCACCTGCGTGCCACCGAAGTACACGGCCTCAGGATTGAGGGCCGCGGCTGCGGTGAAGAACGGGG
>JARXKQ010000209.1 GCA_030271555.1 Chloroflexota bacterium
GTTCCTCTTCCACTCGAGCGTGCGCGAGAACCTGCGCTACGCGAGGCCCGATGCGACCGATGCGGAGCTCGAAACCGCCGCGCGCCTGGCAGCGATTCACGACCGGGTGATGGACCTGCCGCAGGGCTACGACACGATCGTTGGCGAGCGCGGCTACAAGCTGTCAGGCGGCGAGAAGCAGCGCGTCGCGCTCGCGCGCGTGCTGCTGAAGGACCCGCGGATCCTGGTGTTGGACGAGGCGACGTCAGCGCTCGACACCGTGTCAGAGCGGCTCATCCAGCTCGCGATCGAGCGCGCCATGGCCGGCCGCACGACGATCGCCATCGCCCACCGCCTCTCGACGATCCTGCGCGCCGACCTGATCCTCGTCTTCGAGGGCGGGCGCATCATCGAGCGCGGCCGGCATGACGAGCTGCTCGACCAGGGCGGCCTGTACGCGCGCCTTTACCGCGAGCAGTTCCTGGCCGCGACAGGAACTGAACCTGCGCCGGTGTAATCTGCGCGTCACATGGGCAGCTATCTGGTCCGGCGCATCCTCTGGCTAGTCCCGGTGCTGATCGTCGTGTCGCTCATCACCTTCGTGCTGATGCACCTGGTGCCCGGCGGCCCATGGTCCACTGACAAGGCCGTCGCGCGCGGCGTCCAGGCGGCCATCGATCGCCAGTACCACCTGAACGACCCGGTTTGGATGCAATACCTACGTTGGATCTTTGACTTCGCGCGCGGCGACTTAGGGCCGTCGTTCCGCTATGCGGACCGGAGCATCAACCGAATAATCGCCGACGGCCTGCCGGCGACGGTCCAACTGGGCCTGATGGCGTTCACTTTGTCGGTTTCGGTGGGTATTCCGCTCGGCATCATCGCTGCCCTGGGCCACAACCGCTGGCCCGACTACGTCGCGACGTTCGTCTCCATGCTGGGCATCGCGACGCCGAGCTTCATCCTCGCGATCCTGCTGGTCGTGATCTTCAGCGTCGGCTTCAAGATCCTGCCGGCATTAGGTTGGGGAGCGCCGGATACCTGGGTCTTGCCCACCGTGGCCCTGGCCGGCTACCAGATCGCCCAGATAGCCCGGTATACGCGCGCCTCGATGCTCGAGGTGACGCGCAAGGACTACATTCGGACCGCCCAGAGCAAGGGCCTGCGCGAGCGCGCGGTCGTGGTTCGCCACATGATCCGCAACGCGCTGATCCCGGTTGTCACCATCCTGGGCCCCATCCTCGCCTTCCTGGTCACCGGCTCCTTCATCATCGAGGCGTTCTTCGGCATCCCGGGCATCGGCCGCTATTACGTGCAGGCGATCGTCCAGCGCGACTACTCGCTCATCATGGCGATGACCGTGATCTACGCGTTCGCCGTCGCTTCGCTGAACGTGGTCGTTGACGTTCTGTACGGCTACATCGACCCGCGCATCCGCTACAGCTAGCGGCGCACCACTCGCCTGACCCCAGAGCATCAGCATGTCGGCCATACCGACAAAACCGGGGTAAAGAGGCCCTAAAGACTCACACTCAGACCCCTCGGAGCGCATTTGGGCTTGGCCCAAGCGGGCCGCGACCGAAGAATCGGGTACCTGTGGCCTTCTTAGAGCCCTCCATGTCGATATCACCGACAGGACTGCGGCAGGCAGGCGCGCGGCGGCCTCTAGCGCGGCGCGTTAGCGCGCGGCGGCGACTCCGGGCAACGAACGCTCGGCGGGTCCCACGTAGCGCACATCGGGCCGGATCAGGATGTCGGCCTTGGCCTGCTCCAGGCAGTGCGCTGTCCAGCCGGCGTGGCGTGCCAGCGCGAACGTGGCCGGGAACAAGTTGGGCGGCAGGCCCACGCCCTGGAGCACCGCCGCGGCGTAGTACTCGACGTTGGTCATGATCGGGTAGTCGGGCTTGTACTCGTGCAGCACGCGGAGCGCGATCTCCTCGACCGCGACGGCCATCTTGAGCCACTCGCTGACCGACGACAGGCCTTCGGCAACCTTGCGCAACGCGGCCGCGCGCGGGTCGTACGCGCGGTAGACACGGTGGCCAAAACCCATCAGCCGCTCCTTGCGGTCGAGGGTGTTGCGGATCCAGCGCTCGGCCTGGTCGACGCTGCCCATCTCGTGCAGCTGATTGACCACTTCTGTGGGCGCGCCGCCATGTGCGGGGCCCTTCAATGCGCCAATCGCCCCGCCCACGGCTGAGGCCATGTCGCTCTGCGTGGAGGTGATGACGCGCGCGGTGAAGGTTGACGCGTTGAACCCGTGCTCAGCGCCAACGATGAAATACGCCTCGAGACCCTTGGCTGAGGCTGCATCGGGCCGCTCGCCGCTGAGCTGGTAGAGGAACCCGGCGGCGAGGTCCAGCGACGGATCGGGCTCGATCGGCTCGTGGCCGTCGCGCAACCGCGCGAACGCGGCCAGGATCGAGGGCGCGGCCGCGGTCAGTGCGCGTGCCTGGTCGACGGTCGGCGGGTACTTGACCGCGCTGATCGCGCCCCAGGCAGACACGCCCGTGCGCAGCGCGTCCATCGCGTTGGCATTCGCCGGCAGCTGGCGCAGCACCTCGATGACACTGCGGTCCAGCGCCGCGCACGCGAGGTGCGCCTGATCGGACCACTCGCCCGTCCACAGCAGCTCGGCGACCTGGGCGTACGTGCCCTGCTCGACGAGATCACCAATGGGGTAACCGCGATACAGCAGCCGGCCCTTGTCGCCGTCAATGAACGCCAGTGAGGTCTCGCCGGCGACTACGCCTTTGAGACCAGGCGAGTACGGGCGACTGTCCGATATGGGCTCGGTCGTCATGCGTGGCGCAGTCTAGCCGCCCGACTCGGGACCCAACGCCGCACGCGATTCGAGCAGTGCGCCCGACGCGAACATCTCTTCCACCGCGCGATCGCCATCGCCTGGGGCGAGGTTGACGGCACGAATCGCATTGCCCAGGACGGTCACCGGGTAGCCACGGTCGCGGCCGTCGAGCACAGTTGCCTTGACGCAATAATCGGTCGCGAGACCGCACACGACGAGCGTGGTCACACCGGCCTCGCCCAGCAAATCGCCCAGCGGCGTCGGAACGGTCTCGCCGCTGACCGGGTCGCGCATCGAAAAACCGGAATAGCCATCCTCGCCGTTGCTGCCCTTGCGCACGACCGGGCCACCGACTACCAAGTCCGGATGAAGCTCCGCGCCCCAAGTTTCCTGAACGCCATGGACGGGCCAGGTGCCGCCGTCCTTGGCGAAGTGCGGCGTCGACTCGGGGTGCCAGTCCTGCGTGTAGAAGACCCGGGCACCGGCCGCCAGCGCGCGCGCAATCTCCTCGTTGATGAGCGGCACCACCTGCTCGCCCGTCTGGACGTGGAGCGAGCCCCTCGGATCGGCGAAGTCGTTCTGGACGTCGACCACGATGAGCGCGGTCGTCGCGTCGTATGCAGGCATTGCGGTCGATTCTAGGATCGACACGTGAAATGACGTCCAACGAGGAATCACCGCTCACCACCGAACGCATTGCGAGCAACCGGCGCGGGCCGATGGCCGTCGTGCTC
>JARXKQ010000210.1 GCA_030271555.1 Chloroflexota bacterium
TGCAGGTCGCTGAAGGTTTCGAACAGCAAGAGATCGACGCCGCCCTCTAGGAGGCCCTCGATCTGCTCCTTGAATGCGGCACGGATCTGCTCTTCCTGCGGCCCCTCGGGGCCGTGCAGCGGCGACTCGAGCGGCCCGATCGAACCCGCCACCAGCACGTCGCGCTTGCCCGCCACATCCCTGGCCTCGCGCGCGATCTGGGCCGCGCGGCGGTTGAACATCGCGGCCTTGTCAGCGAGGCCGAACGGCGCCAGTCGCAAGCGGTTAGCGCCAAAGCTGTGGGTCTCGATCGCGTCGGCGCCCGCCTCGATGTACTCGCGATGGATCGCGCCGATCAGATCGGGTCGCGTCTCAACCAGCTCGTCGAGGGACGCGCGCTGTGGAAGGCCGCGCGAGTAAAGCAGCGTGCCCATGGCACCGTCAAGCAGCAGCGGCGCCTTCGCCAGCCGCTCGGCAAACGCCGTTCGAACATGTGACGTTTTCGCAACGGTCATCCGCAGAAAGCGTACACAAGCGCAGAATCCAAGTTGGTCATGCGTCCACCGGTCTGGCTCGTAGCCATCGTCGTCATCGTTCTCGCAGCGGCCGTCCTGCGCGTGCTTGGCGACACGCCGCCGACCACAGTGGACGGACTAAGGGTGATGACCGTAAGCGACGTGCTTACAGCTCGCGCGGCCGGTGGCCTGCGCAACCAGCCTGTAGCGATAGGCGGCTATTGGTCGAACTCGAACGTTGGCGCGCACATGTGCCCGGCGTCCCTTGTTCCCGCTGGCGGCCTCGAACTCAACTGCGAAACGAACGAGTACGGGATCACGCAAGAGAACGAACCGATGCAACTCGTGTCGAAATTTCACGAGTATGTCTATCAGGCACGTGGGCCGCATCTCCAGCCGTACGTGGATCTCGACTTGCCCGGACTAACACGCCTGTTTGAGCTCCGCGCCACGAACACTCTCTGGGCTTATCCACCAACGCCGGTGGTCCTGGTCGGTCATTTCGACGACCCGCGTGCGTCTGACTGCCAGCCTGAAGCGCGCCAGGCATGTCTGGACCGACTCGTGGTCGATAAGGTCGCATTCCTTAATCCGAGAGGGGCCACGTGGCGGACGGATATCCCGACGCCCGACCCAACCGATCCGCCGGCGCCGCCGGTCTATCAGGGCGGCTAGGGGAGGGACGCCAGCGAGCCGCGGCGGCGGAGCAGCGTCAGGCGCTCGCCGTCCCACGCCACTTCGGGTGGGCGCGGCCGCCCGTTGTACGACGAGAACATCGCCGAGCCGTAGGCGCCCACGGCCCCGATCGCCACTATGTCATCGCGCGCCAGCGGTGGCAGCGACGCCACCCCAAAGGTGTCGGTCGACTCGCAGATGGGTCCGTCCACCCGGACCATGGTCGAGTCGGGCTCCAAGCCTTCGGTCGGCCGTCCAAGGCTCGTGAGTGCCCGCATGGGGTGGACCGCGCCATACAGGGCGGGCCGGATCAGCTCGGTCATGCCGGTATCGAGCACGACCAGCGTCGGTTCGCGGTCGCGCACGTGGAGCACCCGACCGATCAGCCAGCCTGACGCTGCGACGAGCGATCTGCCGGGCTCGATCGCCAACCGCTTTGGTCGTGAGTTGGCGGGCAATTCGCGCAGCTCGCGTGCGGTCTCCTTGGCGAAGATGGCGGCACTGGGCATCGAGTCGGAGTCGGAGTCGGCGTCGTTCATCGGTGCCGGGAAGCCGCCGCCGGCGTCGAGCGTGTCGAAGTGCGGCAGCGAGGCCCGATTGAGCTCAAGCAACCGCAGGCCGACGCGGAAGGCCGAGCGCCACGCATCCACCGCGCCGAGCTGTGAGCCCACGTGCAGGTGGATGCCCCGCCAGCGCAGCGGCCCATTGGGCCCGCCGCCGGCGTCGATGACCGCGGCGAGCTCCTCCGGGGAGACGCCGAACTTGGCGTCGGGCGCGCCCACGGCGAGCGAATGGTGTGTCTCCGGCGCGACGCCGGGGTTGACGCGGACAAGGACATCGATGCGCGCCTTCCGCGAGGCCAGTGACGCCAGGGCGGCCGCGTCCTCAGTGCTCTCGAGGCTTACCCACAGCAGTGGCTCGCCGCCAGCCGCCAGTCGCGCGGCCAACGCGAGATCAGCCGGTGTCTTGCCGATGCCCTCGAGCGCGATCTGCGCCGGCGCGAGGCCGGCCCGACGCGCCAACGCGATCTCGCCACTCGACACCGCGTTTGCCCCGAATCCGGCAGCGGCAATCTCACGCACCAGCGCTGGCAGGCCATTCGCCTTGAGCGAATAGAGGCGGATCCAGGGGTCGGGGAATGCAGTGGCCACCGCGCGCGCGTCGGCCCGCAGGCGCGCCAGGTCGTACAGGTAGAGCGGCGTGCCAAACCGTTTGGCGGCAGCGAGCGCTGGGGCGGGCGCTAGGTTCAGATGCCGGGGGTGAGCTTGCGGACGAGCGCGACGATCGCGGCGACGAGGCCGATCAGCAGCGACAACAGGAACGCCGCGACGAGCGTGTCGATCCCGATGGGGCCGGGCGGCCACCCACCCAGCTTCAGACCAAGGCTGAGGCTTCCGCTGATGGCGGCCGCGAGCATGACCAGGGCGACGTTAATGATCAGCCCGATCAAGCCAAAGCTGAGCAGGTTCAGGGGGAGGCTGAGCGCCTTGACGATAGGTCGGAGATAGGCATTGACGAGGCCGAAGACGATCGCCAGAAGGACAAGCTTTACGAGATCCGTCGGCGCCTTCACGTGGGGCACGAATTGGACGGCGAGGATGAGGGCCGCGGCGTTGATGATCACGCGCATCAGCAGGTCCAGGAGCATGGCCTGATGCTACAACCCGTCCTTCCTCGCTACGATGCCTTGCATGATCGTTCCCGACAACCGACCGACACCGGTGACAGCCTTCGAGCACTCATTGAAGGCGTTCCTGGACGACTTCTTCGCGGCCCAACCGGTCTGGGCGACGCAGATCGGCTTCCATGCGTTCGACGACCGCTGGCCGGAAATGACCGAAGAAGGCCGACTGGCCCGACTGGCGATGCTCCGCAACCACGCGGGTGTGTTCCAGGAGTTGGCCGATGGCGTTCTGAGCGAAGACGAGCGGATAGATCGGGGCATCGTGCTCGAGGCGATCGAGGCCATGATCTTCGAGGACGAGGAGCTAAGGGAGCCTGCGTGGGACGCGCTGAGCTACGTGTCGCTGGCGGGCAGCGGCCTGTTCAGCCTGATTGCGCGCGACTTCGCGCCGTGGGCCCACCGCGGAGCGGCGTTGGCCGGCCGGTTGCGCGGCCTGGTGTCGCTGCTCGACGCGGCCGCGGTCGCGCTGACCGGTCTGGACGGGCGGCCGGTGTCGCGGTTGCACGCCGAAACGGCGCTGGCGCAGATGAGCGGCATCACCGAGCTGATCGACGATGGCGTGACCGAGGCGGACAAGCAGGCGGGTGCCGAACCGTCGATCGCGGCATCAGTGCGAGCTGCGGCCGAACCGGCGCGCGCCGCCGTGGCGCGCTTCGA
>JARXKQ010000211.1 GCA_030271555.1 Chloroflexota bacterium
CGCATGGTACGTTCGCCACGCGAGCTGCAGCAGGCCATGACCATCTGCCGATCAGAGGCGCTCGCCGCGTTTGGTGACGACTCGCTCTACCTTGAGAAGTGGCTGGAGGACAACCGCCATATCGAGGTCCAGGTGATGGTCGACCGCTTCGGCAACGGCGTGCATGTGGGCGAGCGCGACTGCTCGGTCCAGCGCCGCCACCAGAAGATCGTCGAAGAGGGCCCGAGCCCGGCGCTGACCAGCGAGCAGCGCGTGGCGCTCCTCGATACAGCGATCAACGCGATCGTGTCCGCGGGCTACGAGAACGTGGGCACGCTGGAGTTCCTGCTCGACAAGCAGGGCAACTGGTTCTTCATCGAGATCAACTGCCGCATCCAGGTCGAGCACCCGGTGACCGAGATGATCTCGAACCTCGACATCGTCGCCGAGCAGATCCGCATCGCGGCCGGCGAGCCGCTCAGCGTCACGCAGAGCGACATCGAGATCAAGGGCCACGCGATCGAGTTCCGCATCAACGCTGAGGACGTGGCGCACGACTTCCGGCCGGCGGCCGGAGTGATCGAAACCTTCCTCGCTCCAGGCGGCCCCGGCGTGCGCATGGACAGCCACCTGTACAGCGGCTACGACGTCCCGCCCTACTATGACTCGCTCCTGGGCAAGCTCATTGTGTGGGGGCCCGATCGCGCCACTGCAATCGCCCGCTCGCGCGCCGCGCTCGACGAGCTCGTGGTGGACGGCGTGGTCACCAATCTGCCACTCCATCGCGCGCTGTTGAAGGACCCCACATTCCTCAATGGCGAATTCACGACCAACCTGCTCGACCGCGTTGGCAGCGCTGCCTTCATGGCCGCCGCCGATGCGGCCGCCTGACGGAGAGGTGATTTGACTGACATCCTTCTGACCACGGCCCAGATCCAGGCGCTGATCCCGCATCGCTGGCCGTTCCTGCTCGTCGATCGGATCGTCGAGTACGACCCGGCGCGCGGCTACATCAAAGGCGAAAAAGCAGTGACCGCCACCGAGTGGTTCTTCCAGGGCCACTTCCCGCAGCTACCGGTGATGCCCGGCGTCCTCCAGGTGGAGGCGCTCGCCCAGACGATGGCCGTCTACGTCGCCCAGCAGGAAGGTTTCGGCGATCGCATCGGGCTGTTCGCCGCCATCGACGAGTGCCGCTTCAAGCGCGTCGTCCAGCCGGGTGATCGGCTCACCCTCGAGGTCACGATGGCCAAGCTCGGCGGCCGTTTTGGGCGCGGCCATGCGGTCGCTACGGTCGACGGCGAGGTCGCGTGCGCGGCCGATCTATCGTTCATCATCCCGCGCGAAGGCGTGTTGGGCTGATGCCGCTCAAGCTCGCTGTCCTGGGTGACATTCATGGCAACGTGGCCGCGCTGGAAGCCGCGCTGGCCGATGCCAAGAAGCACAAGCCCGACCGGTACCTGATCACCGGCGACCTGACCTTCAACGGGCCGCGCCCGGGGGAGGTGATCGACAAGGTCCGCGCGCTCGAGAAGGCCGGCGCCCTCGTTATTGCGGGTAACACGGACGTGGCTGTCGCCGACAGCGACTATGCGGCGGCGTTCCCGTGGCTGGACGACGTGCCCTCGACCCACATAGCAGCGGCCGACTGGGCGCGCGATCAGCTGTCCGACGAGCAGCTCGAATACCTTCGCCGCCTGCCGTACGAGCGACGCATCTGGTCCGATGACACCCTCGTCCTGGTGTGTCACGGCTCACCCGGCTCCCTGACCGCCGGCTTGCCGGCCGACCTTGATCCCACGGCCACTGTCGACCGGGTAACGCGCACCGACGCGCGCGTCATCTGCTGCGGCCACACGCACCTCGCCGACGTGCGCGAGCTGGGGCGCAAGCTGATCGTCAACCCAGGCTCATGCGGCTATGCCTTCGACGGCGACCCAGCTGCCTGTTGGGCGCTGTTGACCGTGCCTGAGGGCGAGGATCCCCAGCCGACGGCTGAGCTCTTCCGGCCAACCTATGACGCGGGCGCGGCGGCCGAGGAAGTGGCCGCGCGTGGCCTGGCTGGTGACGTCTACCGCGCGGCAACAATCCGCACCGGGCGGCTTATCAGAT
This sequence comes from Chloroflexota bacterium, assembly GCA_030271555.1. Lineage (GTDB taxonomy): Bacteria > Chloroflexota > Limnocylindria > Limnocylindrales > CSP1-4 > JALYGJ01. The sequence goes on from JARXKQ010000211.1 coordinate 2,089, forward strand.
GACGGCTTCCCGTCGGCGCGTCGTCGTCACCGGCATGGGCGCCGTGACGCCGCTCGGCAACGACGTGGCCACGTTCTGGTCGCGCCTGGTCGCGGGGGAGAGCGGCGTCGACACGATCCGCGTCAACTTCGATCCGGAGCGCGTCACGAGCAAGGTCGGCGGCGAGGTCAAGGACTTCGACCCCTCCAACGTGCTCGACCGCAAGGAAATCCGGCGCAACGACCGCTATACGCAGTTCGCGTTGGTGGCGACCGCCGAGGCGATGCACCAGGCCGGCCTGCCGGAGCGCCTGGAAGGCGAGCTGGCCGAGCGGACCGGCATCATCATCGGCTCGGGCCTGGGCGGCTCAGGCACGTTCATCGAGCAGATCGGCATCAACGTATCGCGCGGACCGGACCGGCTGTCGCCCTTCTTCATTCCCATGGCGATCGCCAATCTCGCGTCGGGCCAGACCGCGATCAGCTTTGGCGCCAAGGGCCCCAACTGGGCGACGGTCAGTGCCTGCGCCACGGCCGGCCACGGCATCGGCGAGGCATACGAGACGATCGTCCGCGACGACGCGGACATCATGTTCGCCGGTGGCTCGGAAGCGTCTGTCCAAGAGGCGCTCGTAGGCGCATTTGCGGCCATGCGTGCGCTGTCGACGCGCAATGACGATCCACCGGGCGCGAGCCGGCCGTTCGATGAGGGTCGCGACGGCTTCGTCATCGCCGAGGGCGCCGGCGTGCTCGTCCTCGAAGAGTTGGCGCATGCACGCCAACGCGGCGCCCAGATCTTTGCCGAGCTGATGGGCTACGGCGCCACCGGCGATGCCAGCCACATCACGCTCCCGGCGCCGGGCGGGGAGGGCGGCGCGCGGGCCGCGCGGCGCGCCCTGGCCAAGGCCGGCATGGAGCCAGCGGACATCGACCTCATCAGCGCCCACGCCACGTCCACCCCCGAGGGCGACCCGGCTGAGCTGCAGGGCTTCAAGGCGGTCTTCGGCGAGGCCATCAAGAACGTCAGCATCACCGCGACCAAAAGCGCGATCGGCCACACCCTTGGCGCGGCCGGTGGCATCGGCGCGATCGCGTCGATCCAGGCGATGCGCGAGGGCCGCATCCCGCCAACGCTGAACCTGGTCGATCCCTCGCCTGAGGCCGCCGGGCTGGATCTCACGCCGCTCACCGCGAGGCAGCGCGACGTGCGCGCAGCACTCGTGAACTCCTTCGGCTTTGGCGGCCAGAACGCGGCGCTGGTCCTGCGGCGGTGGGACGAGTCATGACCAAATCGGACATGACGGGCTTGATCGGGCTGATCGACAAGCTCGAGGCCATCCTGAACGCGTCGGAGCTGTCCGAGCTCGAAATCGAGGTCGGCGAAACGGCGCTGGTGCTGCGCAAGCCCGGTGCATTCGGCTCGTCTGTCGAATC
>JARXKQ010000212.1 GCA_030271555.1 Chloroflexota bacterium
CCATGGCGGGCGTCACCGCCAGCAGCTTCAACCCCGAGGAGAGAATCCGCGAGAACAGCCCCTCCCTGTCGATGCCTCGTTCCGACCACTCGCGCTGTTCGCTCAGGTTGTCGCTGCCGGGCAGTTCGAGCAGCATGTCCTGCAGCGAATCAAGCTGGCGCTCTACATTCGACGCGGCTTCGGCCATCATCTGGTCGCGGTACGCGGCGTCGAAGATCAGACCCGCCGCGCCCAGTACCACGGTCGCGAACAGCGAGTACGACAGCGTCAGGCGCCCGACCAGCGATCGAACCCCGCGCACCTTCGGCGCGGCCATTCAGTTGCGCTCCTCGAGCACGTAGCCGATGCCCCGGTTCGTGTGCAACAGCTTGGGCTCGAATCCGTCGTCGATCTTCGCGCGCAAGCGCCGCACGGCGACGTCGATGACGTTGGCGTTGCTGTCGAAGTTCATGTCCCACACCTGTTCGGCGATGACGGTGCGCGACACCACCGTTCCTGATCGCGCCGCCAGTAGCACCAGCAGATTGAACTCCTGCGGCGACAGCTGCAGGCGCCTGCCGCCCCGGCTGGCCTTGCGCGCAGCCGGCTCGATCGTCAGATCGGCGACGCGCAGAACGTCGTCGTTGCGCAGCGGGGCGCGCCGGCCGAGCGCGCGTACGCGGGCGAGAAATTCCGAGAACGCGAAAGGCTTGACCAGGTAGTCGTCTGCCCCGGCCTCGAGGCCGCGGACCCGATCCGCCACCAGGTCGCGCGCGGTCAGAAAAAGTATCGGCAGGCGGCAGGCCTCGTTGCGCAGACTCTCGACGACGCTCCAGCCGTCCAGGCCGGGCAACATCACGTCCAGCACGATCACGTCGTAGTCGCCCGTCCTTGCGAGGTGCAAGCCATCGTCGCCGCGATACGCGAGATCGACGACGCAGCCGTTCTCGGTCAGACCGGTCTGCAGGTAGGCGGCGGCGTCCTTGTCGTCTTCGATCAGGAGGATTCGCATGCGGCCATTGTCGAGGTTCGCGGGGCCGGCAAAGTCGGCGTTGTAGGTCAGCAGCTCCGGGCGCGAAGGACGCTTTCGTAAGATGCTCAGCTTGGCCCGCCCCGGTGCACATCTGGAAATATATGGTGTTGATGTTCCATAAAGCGTGGTTGCCGGTCGTGGTCGCAGGTGTGCTCATGAGTTCGGGAGAGGGCGCGGTGGCCGCCGACAAGGCTCTCAACATTGCGCAGGACGATGCGACCGACATGCAGGCTCTGCCGGCTCGCGTGACGCTCGGCTTCGAACGCTTGCGGCTGCCCGATGACGAACATGTAGGCCTGCTCGGCGCCAGCTACGTCGTGGAACTGGCACCTGGCTGGTGGTTCGGGCCGGCGCTGTACGGCGCAGCCACCGGCCGACGCGGCGGACTGTTCACATGGGGCGCCGAGGGTCAGCGGCGCTGGCGTCTGGGCGATCGCTGGGAAGCCGTCGCGGGCGTGTACGTCGGCGGCGGTGGTGGCGCCGGCGCGCCGGTCGGCGGTGGCCTGATGTTGCGGCCGCATGTCGATCTGATGCTCGACTTCGGCGGCTGGGCGACGGGCATCTCCGCCTCGCAAGTTCGTTTTCCCAGCGGCGCGATCCACAGCACGCAATTCGGTCTGCTCGTGACTGTCCCGGACACGTTCGCGTTTACGGCACCTGGCCGCGCCGGGCAGAGCGTCGAGTTCACCGGCGCGGGCGGCCTGGGCGCTGACCGAATGCAGGTGACGGCAGGCCACTATGCCTCCGGTTCGACTGGTGGCCGCTCGCTCGGCTATGCGGGCATGCGCCTGGAGCGACAACTCGGCCATGAAGTGTCGGCGACCTTGGAAGCGGCCGGCGCGGCGACTGGCGGTGCCGATGGATACGCCGAGGTGCTGGGTGGTGCGCTCGCGCTCTGGCCGATCGGTAGCGAGGCAATTCGCGTCGGTCTCCGTGCTGCGATCGGGCTGGGCGGTGGCGGTGCTGTGCTCACCGGCGGCGGCCCGATCGCGAAAACGGCCTTGCTGGGCAGGGTGCAGATGGGCCGGCAGTTGTCGATCGAGTTGGAGACCGGCCGAGCGCGTGCGTTCCGCGGCGACTTCAGCACGGCCTACGCGCAGCTCTCGGTGGGCATGGCGCTCGGCGAAGCACCGGCCGAAGCCGGCGCCGCTGCAGCAGCCAGGGTCGTGCATGACATGGAGTGGTCGGTGAGCGTGCAGGACTATCTGCACGCCCAGCGCAAGGATGGCAGCACCCGCAGCCTGAGCACATTGGGCCTGAAGTTTCGTCGGTCGCTGAGCGAGCACCTGTACCTGAGCGGTGAGGCTCACAGCGCCGTCGCCGGTAGTGCCGGTGCCTATTCGGCCGGCCTGGTCGGCCTCGGCACGACCATTCGCATGACGGCGTTCGAACCCTGGAGCGTCGGGGCCGAAGCGATGGTCGGCGCGGCCGGTGGCGGTGGTGTCGCCAGCCGAGGCGGTGCCATTGCGCAGCCGATGGTGTGGATCGCGCGGGATCTCGGAAGATACAGCCGACTCAAGGTCGGCGCGGGCTACGTCAAGTCGCTGCGCGGTGGTCTGTCGTCGCCGGTGATCGACATGACTTGGGCCTTCGCGTTCGGCACGCCTTGATGGATATGGCACATCATGCTTCTGTCGATCATCGCGCGCAGCGTGACCAGGGCAGCGACGGCAGCGACGGCAGCGGCGGCGACCGCCATCGACCCCAGGATGTCGAACGGGAAGTGCACGCCCAGGAACACACGCGCCCAACTGGTCAGCGCGGCCAAGACGATGGCCAGGCCGCCGGCCCACTTCGCCCGCGACCAGATCAGCATGCCGAATGCCACCGTCCACATGGCAGAAGCGTGGTCGCTTGGAAAACTGCTTTCAGGGCGGTGAGAGAGAAAGGTGTGGCCCAGACCGATCATGAAGGGACGCGGATGCGGATACGCCAGGCCGATCAGGTAGTTCAAGGCCAGCGCCAGCGGCACGGCTATGACGAGCTGCGCGAGTGCGCGCCGCTCACGCGCTCCCGCAGAAAGCCAGTTCCATGTCAGCAACACCGCGAGCACGCCGATCGCGCCTTTGGCTGCCAGCGTCGCCAGACCGAGCGGCAACCCGGACAAGCCGGCATGCGCATTGAGAATCTCGAACAGGCTGCGATTGATCGCTTCAAGTTCCATGCGCGGCACCTTGGCGCGCCGTCCATGCGCCCACCACTGCAATCAGCCCAGGTACCAGCACCAGCGCCCAGATGATCTTGCTCAGGTTGTCCTGCACCCAGGCGATGTTGCCGAACAGGAAACCCGCGACCGTCAGACTGGACACCCAGAGCACGCCACCGGCCGCGTTGTAGGCGGTGAAGCGGCCACTATCCATCTGCGCCACCCCGGCCACGAAGGGCGCGAAGGTGCGGATGAACGGCATGAAGCGCGCCAGGACGATCGTCACGCCACCATGGCGCTCGTAGAACGCGTGGGC
>JARXKQ010000213.1 GCA_030271555.1 Chloroflexota bacterium
CCCGGCGCCGGCTACTGAAGCGAAGAAGGAGCCATCGTGTACGCCCGTCGCGTGACCATCAAAGGAGATCCGACCCTCCTCGACGATGTGGTGCGCACGCAGCGCGACGTCGTCCTGCCCGCGCTGCACGCCTGCGCGGGTTTCGTCGCCCAGTTGGTCCTCCTCGATCGTGCGGCCGGCGAGGTCATCGGCATGTCGATCTGGGACAACGAAGAGAACATGTACGCGAGCGAAGCGAAGATCCAGCCTGCCCGGCAGCAGGTCGCCGAAGTGTTGCGCGCCTTCGCCGCTCCCGAGGTGCGCATCTATGAGCTGGCGATATTCGACCGCCCCTAGGGCGCGCGGCTGCGTAATCGGGGCGATGTCGCGTCCGGCCCGACAATAGGTTTATGCAAGTCGCCATAGTCGGGCTTGCCCGGAGCGGCAAGACAACAGTTTTCAACACGCTTACTCGGGGCAACGCCGAGACCGGTGGCTTCGGCGGCATGACCGTCAACGTCGGCGTGGACAAGGTGCCCGACGAGCGGCTGACCAGGCTGACCGAGCTGTTCAAACCCAAGAAGGAAGTCGCGGCCGACGTCACATACGTCGACCTGCCTGCCCCGCCAACATCGGCCGACGGGATCGAGGCGGCGGAGATCCCGGCCGATCAGCTGGCCCGGCTGCGCACCGCCGACGAGCTGCTCCACGTCGTGCGCGCCTTCGAGGATCCGTCGGTGCCGCATCCCGACGGCTCGGTCGATGCGTGGCGCGACATCGAGCGGTTGGATCTCGAGTTCGTGCTGGCCGACCTGGGCCAGGTCGACAAGCGCATCGATAAGCTCAAGATCCAGGGTCACCATGGCTCGCCCGCGGAGCGCGAGGCCAACGATCGCGAGCTCGCGGTGCTCGAGAAGCTCGCACCCGCGCTGCGCGAAGGACGCCCAATCCGCGATGTCGAGTTGGCCGACGATGAGGCCAAGACGATTCGCGGCTTCCGCTTTCTGACCGAGAAGCCCGTCCTGGTGCTGCTCAACATAGGTGAAGGCGACATCGCCAAGGCGGCCGACCTCGCGGCCGGGATAGCCAAGCGCTACCAGCACAAGCATTCCCAGGTGGAAGCCCTGTCGGCCAAGATCGAGATGGAGATCGGCCAGCTCGACGCAGAAGAGGCGGAAGTCTTCCGCTCCGATCTGGGGCTGACCGAGCCGTCGCTCGAGCGAGTGATCCGCCTGAGTTACAAGCTGCTGGGCTTGATCTCCTTTTTCACTGCCGGCCCGGACGAGACGCGCGCATGGACCATTCCGGCGGGATCAACCGCCGTGGACGCTGCCGGTGCCATCCATACGGACATCGCGCGCGGCTTCATCCGCGCCGAGACGGTCTCCGTGGAGGACCTGCTGGCCCTGGGCTCAATGGCCGAGGCGCGCAAACAGGGCAAGCTGCGCTCGGAAGGCAAGACCTACATCGTCAAGGACGGCGACAGCCTCGAGATTCTGCACAGCTCCTGATCCCGCCGCCGTTTGGCACTGCGCGCCTGTCTAAACTGCGACGATGGCCGATCAGCGGGTGGAGCGGTTCCTCACCACCGTCTTGTTCACGGACATCGTGGGCTCCACGGATCTCGCCGCCGAGCTGGGCGACAAGGCATGGCGCGAGCTGGTCCAAGAGCACCATCGCGTCGTCCGGGCGGCTCTGAAGAAGTATCGAGGGCGAGAGCTTGATACGGCCGGCGACGGCTTCTTCACAGTCTTCGACGCGCCCGCATCGGCCGTCGACTGCGCCCTGGAAGTGGTCGTGCAGTTGCAGACGCTCGGTCTGCAGGTACGCGCCGGGCTGCACGTCGGCGAGGTCGAGCAGAGTGGCGGCAAGGTCTCAGGCATAACGGTCCCGATCGGCTCGCGGATCATGTCTCAGGCGGGTCCGTCTGAGGTGCTGGTCTCCGGGACCGTGCGCGATCTGACCGTGGGTGCCGGCTTCAGGTTCGACGATCGTGGCACCCGAGTACTCAAGGGCGTGCCCGGCGAGTGGCGGCTATACGCGGTAAGCCACGCCACTGATGACGTCGCGGACGCCGCCGCGGCAGAGCGTGGATCGCACGACCAGGCCGGACGGCGCGCGGCCGCTGTCCGGCGGCGCCAGGACAGGCCCGTATGGCAGCGCCATCCTCGGATGGTCGCCGGTCTCGTCGCGGGCCTGGGCTTGGCCGTGGTGCTGGCCGGCCTCTGGATCTGGCAACCATGGCTGCCGCCGGCCCTCGCCGGCGTTGCCGAGAATTCGGTGGGCATCATCGACCCGGCCCGCAACGTGGTCATCGCCGCGGCGCCCGTGGGCAGACTGCCCTCTGCCATCGCGGTGGGTGAGGGCTCGGTGTGGGTCGCCAATGCGGGGGACAGCACCGTCTCGCAGATTGATCCCACGAGCCGCGCGGTCATTGACACCATCGATGTTGGTCGCGAGCCAAGTGGAATAGCCGTCGGCGGGGGAGCGATCTGGGTCGCGGACAGCGGCGAGCGGTCCGTCACACGGATCAACGCGGCCACTCGTCGGGTCGTGGCCACGATCGAGGTTGGCAACGGTCCGCGGGCGATCGCCTATGGCGAAAGTGGGGTGTGGCTGGCCAACAGCGGGGACGCGACGGTCGTACGCATCGATCCCACGACCGGCGCAGTTGGCGTGCCGGTTAGCCTCAGGGCGCAGCCAACCGCGATTGTCGCGGACGGCAGCGGCGCATGGGTTGTCAGCGCCGACGCAGGCACAGTCACCCGGCTCGATGCGACCGGATCGGTGACCAGCGCTCCGCTCGCGGTAGGGCAACGCCCGTCCGCGATCGCGATCGGCGAGGGGGCAATCTACGTCGCGAATTCGGCAGACCACACGATCTCCGTCATTGACTCAGCCGGCGGTCGCGTCAGCTCCGTCATCGAGGTCAGTGGTACCCCGGTTGGGCTTGCCGTCGACGATCGCACCCTATGGGTTGCTGATCGCGGCGGTGCGCTCGAGCGCATCGACCTGGACCAGCCAACTCACGCTCATCCGCGGATTGAGCTCGGCTCCGCGGCCGAAGCCGTGGCCGTGGTCAGCGGGCAGCCGTGGGTTGTCACGCGAACCTCGCTCTCGGCCCATCGCGGCGGCACGCTCCAGATCGTGTCGTCGTTTGGGAACGACGTGGACCCGGCGTTCTACCCCAGCCCTGCCTATTCGGGCCTCGTCCTGGATGGGTTGGTGGGCTACGAGCACGTGGGTGGGATCGGCGGCTCGCAGCTTGTCGCCGACCTTGCGACGTCGCTCCCGGAGCCAACCGACGCTGGGCTGACCTATACGTTCAAGCTTCGTGAGGGGCTCGTCTATTCGGACACGACGCCGGTCCAGGCGAGTGATTTTCGGTTCGCTTTCGAGCGTGCCTTCCAGCTGCCCAACAACAGCGGCGCGGGGAGTTTCGCCGCAGCCCAGTACGCGTCGCTGGTCGGGATGGAGGCATGCGCCGAG
>JARXKQ010000214.1 GCA_030271555.1 Chloroflexota bacterium
ACCACAGTCACCTTCAGTTCCTCGGCGACGAACCAGATCAACGCCCTCCCGCCGTCTCCGACGAGCGCCCCGACTGCCGCGCCGACCGCGGCGCCCACCGCAACGCCGTCGCCCACGCCAACACCCAGTCCGACACCGCTGCCGACGATCTCGTGCTCCGGGGTCAGTGCAGGGTTTACCTACACGAGCTCCCCGTCGACCAACAAGTCCCCGGTAACGGTCACAGTCACAGACACCAGCGTCTACAACGCCCTCTGCTCGACCGTGTGGGCCTGGAGCTGGGGGGACGGAATCACGACGTACGGGCGGACCCAGTCACCGCACACGTACACCAACTCGACGGGTGCGCCCGGCAATACCAAGACGTTCAACCTCACGTTGACGGTGACCAGCGGGGCATTCACCAGCACCAGCGGCGCGGCCGCGATCTCGGTTATCCGATGAGCAACCCGATGACGACATCGACGTGGCGACGACGCCGTGACGACGACCGCGGCCAGGCCCTCGTTGAGTTCTCGCTGGCCCTCATCCCGTTCTTGTTCATGTTGATGGCCGTCCTCGACCTGGGTCGCGGGATCTACACCAACAATGGCGTGGCCCAGGCGGCTCGCGAGATTGCCCGTGCCGCCAGCGTTCACCAGTGCGTCGGGCCATGCACCACCGCCTCGTGGTCGGCCGAGACGACAGCGGTGTTCAACACCCAGAAGAACCTCGTCCCGGGGCTCGCATCGACCGACGTAACGATCACCTGCGTCGACGTCACTGACGTCGCCATCACGATCGCCGCGGGCGAGTCATGCCCCCACACGGACTACATCAAGGTCTCCACCTCCACCACCTTCCGGCTCGTCAGCCCATTGCTGCCGGTGCCCAATCCACTCACGGTGAGCTCAACGGCTCACGTCCAGGTCCCATGACCAAGGAGTCGCCCGTCATGCCTCGTCCAATGCTCGCCGGCTCCTCGCCGGCCACCCGCTGCTCCCGCCGGGAGCGGGAGCATGGCCAGATGCTCGTCATCTTCGCTCTCGCATTGATCGCTTTGGTTGGGATGGTCGGTCTGATCATCGACGGCGGGGATTCGTTCCTCCAGCGCCGCGATCAGCAGAACGCTGCCGATGCGGCGGCCATGGCAGCCGGGTATGCAAGCGCCAACAGCCAGGACGCCACGGCGGCCGCCAAGACCGTGGCCGCCGCAAACGGCTACACGAATGGTGTGAACGGAACCACCGTCACGGTGACGATCACTGGCGGGTCGATCAAGGTTGACGTCAGCAAGCCCCACCAGAACTACTTTGCCGGCGTGATGGGCTTCACCTCCTGGGGCGTGTCCACGACGGCGAGCGTCCAGGCCGGGACGCCAAACGGGGCGTACAACCCGATGCCGGTGATCTTCAACAAGAAGGCTTTCGACAATCCGGCGAACAAGAACAGCAACGCGCCGGGCGCGTTTGATGAACCCGGCAGCGGCAACGCCGACGTGCCGTCGACGAGCACGTCCTTCAACTGGACGATCTTCTGCACAGCGAACGGCAATCCGTGCAACGCGAACTCCAGCGGTGTCGACGCCATCATCAACAACAACGGCACGGGAACAACCATCCAAACGGACGATGTCATCGGACCGCTCAACGCCGGATCGCACACCAGTCTGTTCAGCAGCCTGTCCAGTGTCGTGGGTAACGCCTACCCGGTCGCCATCGTCGACGACAGTGGTGCAGTGCAGGGTTGGGCATGGTTCCACATCACCGGTTCGGTGGGTGGAAGCACCAAGCAGATCAGCGGCTGGTTCGAGGAGCAGGTCAACCCTGGACCCATGGTCATCACCGCCGGACACGGCGCTGCCTTGGGCAACTTCGGCGCCTACAGCGTCAAGCTCACCAACTAACCTCGGGCGAACGCCCGCCATATCGCCGGGGAAACACGGAGCCGCGTCCGCAAGGGCGCGGCTCCGCTGCGTCCGGTGCTGAGAGGCGTCGATCAGCCGCTGCGGAGCGCGTCGAGACGACGATTGGCCAGAGCCGGAATCTGGCGCCTGACCGCGGCGACTCGATCCGTGTCGATCACGGCATACACGATGGCCTCGTGATCGGGTGCCTGGGCAATCACGATCCCCCATGGGTCGATCACCATCGTGTGCCCATAGGCCGGGTGACCCGGCGGACCGCCGATCTGCGACGGTGCGATAACCCACGCCCCATTCTCGATGGCCCGCGCGCGCAGCAGGACCTCCCAGTGGTCGCGGCCCGTTCGCTCGGTGAAGTTCGATGGCACAGCGAGGATCTCGGCTCCGCCGAGCGCGAGTGATCGATAGAGCTCGGGAAATCGCAGGTCGTAGCAGATCGACATCCCGAGCCGGACGCCTTCGACCTCTGCGATGACCACCTCGGTGCCACCCATGACGCGCGCACTCTCGACATCGACAGGTCCGTCATCGACGGCGACATCGAAGAGGTGGATCTTCCGATACCAGGCGGTCACTGTGCCATCCGGCCCAATCAGCGTGGAGGTGTTCCACGGCCGACGTGGGTCGCTCGATGTTTCCGCGAGGCTGCCCACGAGGACCCAGCACCCGCGGCTTCGAGCGATCTCCGCGAACGGTTCGGTGAAGGGACCCGGGATCTCCCGAGCCGATGCTCGGAACCCGTCGTCCGGGCCCCGGTACTGCAGGTATTCGGGCAGGGCCACGAGTCGCGCTCCGGTGGCGGCCGCGATGTCGGTCAGCTGCGCCGCACGCGCGACGTTGGCATCCGCATCGGGCCCGGCGTTCGTCTGGATCAGGGCGACAGGCAACTCCATGGGCCGATGATACGAGGCTGCCGACGCGGTGGGTGGGCAGGTGGTGCGCGGCTACCTTGAGCGGGCGGCGGCCCGATACGCGGTTGCCCTTACGCTCCACGTAAGAAGTCGACATCGCGAAAACGGACTCCCGTCCCGTTTAGCTCCTTTCATACGCCAGGCGTATGAGGGCGTCCAATCTATGGCCGGAGCGGTGGCGATCCGGCTCTCGAGCCTAATTTCAGACCCAAATCCCGGTGCATATGGCCCGGGCCGGGCGATTCTCGTCGACTTCTTACACCCCACGTAAGGGGCAACGCACTTCATACCCGCCGGGTATGAAAATTGACGAGGAGCGGCCCCGAACCGGCCCTGGGCAGGGGTTGCGCCGATCCCACTCGCGGAGCCACGGTGCTCGCGGAGCCACTCGGGCGCGCGCGCGTGCCCTGCCCTACTGGATGGCGCCCCCCGGTAGCGGGTCGCCGGTCTCGCCCGCGAGGGTCACCGCGCCCGAGGCTGTGACTTCGAAGGTCCAGTTGTGCTTGCTGATGCAGCCCGCAGGACAGTCGCCCCAACCGTTTGTGAACGTGATCCGGAAACCGCCGCCGATCATCGCATCGGACGTCCACCAGGCCGACGCCCCGATCAGGGCCGCCGACTGTTCCGCGGACCCGAGG
>JARXKQ010000215.1 GCA_030271555.1 Chloroflexota bacterium
GGGATGTTGAGCAGCTGGAAGTTGAGCTCGTCGGTCTCGACCTCAGGCCCGTCGTAGGTCACGAAGCCGAACTCGCCGAAGATCCGCGCAATTTCGCGGCTGGTCTCCGCAACTGGATGGAGCGCGCCGCGCGGCAGGGTGCGGCCGGGCAGGGTGACGTCAGTCTTCTCGCGTGCCAGCCGAACCTCGAGCGCCAGATCAACGAGGAGGGTGCGGCGCGTCGCGATGGCCGCCTCGAGCTCCTCGCGAATCGGGTTGGCAAGTGCACCCACCTTGGGGCGGTCTTCGCCCGGGAGCTGGCCGATTCCGCCGAGCAGCTCGCGCAGCTCACCCTTGCGGCCCAGATAGGCGCTCTCGACGCCGTCGAGCTCTTGCGGATCGTCCGACTTGGCGACGGCCGCGAGCGCGCGGCTACGCAGATCGTCGAGCTGTTCCTGGAAGGACGCGAGGTCCAAGGCGGGGTGCCGCTAAGAGGCCCGCGCGACCTCAGCGATGCTGGCAAACGTAGCCGCATCGCGGACCGCGATGTCGGCCAGGATCTTGCGATCGAGCGCCACTCCGGCGCGCTTCAGACCGGCGACGAACTTGGCGTAGGTCATGCCGTGCTGCCGCGCGGCGGCGTTGAGGCGGACGATCCACAGGGCGCGCATCTGGCGCTTGCGCTGCTTGCGGCCGACGTAGGAGTAGGCCATCGCGTGCAGGAGCGCCTCGCGCGCGGGCCGGATCAGTCGTGACTTGGTGCCGCGACGGCCCTCAGCGGCCTTGAGCAGGCGCTTGTGCCGGCGGTGCGCGGTGACCCCGCGCTTGACTCGTGCCATTGCTTAGCCCTTCTTGCCGATGTAGGGCAAGAGGCCCTTGATCTGCTCGGCGCTCGTGCCGTCCACTACGGCCTTGCCCGCGTAACGGCGAGTGCGGCTCGACGACTTGATGTCGAGGTGGTGGCCCTTCCACGCCTTGAGGCGGACGACCTTGCCGGTGCCGGTGACGCCGAAGCGCTTGGCTGCACCTTTGTGAGTCTTCATCTTTGGCATTTGTTCGTACTACCTAAGCTGGTGGCGGCGCTGCTGCCACTGCGGGCTCAGCTGCTGCCGTCTCTGTTGTCTCTGTTGCCTCTGTTGTCTCTCCGCCCTCTGCGCGTGGCTTGGGCTTTTGATTCGAAGTGATCACGATCGACATCTGCTTGCCTTCCAGCAAGGGCTGTCGATCGAGGACGCCATTGTCGCCGACCTGTTCGGCGAAGCGCATCAGGAGGTCTCGACCCAGGTAGGCGTGGCTCACCTCGCGGCCCCGGAACTGGACCGTCACCTTGACCCGATCGCCATCACCGAGAAACTCGATGGAGCGCCGGACCTTGGTGTCGAAGTCGCCTTTGCCGATCTTGATCTTGAGGCGGATCTCCTTGAAGTCGACCGAGCGCTGGTGCTTGCGGGCCTCCTTCTCCTTGCGGGCCTGTTCGTACTTGAACTGGCCGTAGTCGAGAAGCCGGACCACTGGGGGAGCGGCCATTGGTGCGACCTCTACGAGGTCGTAGCCTCTGTCCTGCGCGAGCCGGAGGGCGTCCGGTGTAGACATCACGCCCGCTTGGTTGCCCTCTTCATCCACCACCCGCACCTGCGGGACGCGGATCATCTCGTTAATTCGCAGCTCTCGGCTCAGGCCAGGTCCCTCATGCGCTCTCTCTCAAATGGCATCTCCCGGAATGCACGACGACACATCGCCGCACCCTTCCGCGGCCCGCGGGAATATAGCACAGGGCACGCTGGAAACGGCTCTGCTACGGGGTCGGTGCCTCGACAAAGACGAAGCTCGTGAGCCAGTCGCCGCGCTTCTGGGTAGTGACGCCATTACGCTCGCTGCCGTCGTACTGCTCCTGGCCCGCCACGATCTCGATGTAGACGTCACCGCCCGACTCGACGCCGATCAGCCCCGCGTGGACAGCTGCAGTGCAAACGCTCGAATCGGCTGTATACGTGTCGGTCCCCCAGGCGTAGCGGATCGTGCCGACGGAAGGACAGCTCACCATCAGTTTGTCGCCGACGTTGATGCTGCAGTTCTGGGCGGTGGTCGTCCAACCGGGGTGGCAGGTCTTGAACTCGCCGGCCCCTCCACTCCCTTGAGCCGAAGGCTGACCGCCGGCGCTCGCACTTGGTCCCGCCGACGTTGGCAGGCTGAGCGTTGGACTAGGCATCGGGATCGCCGTGCTTGAGCAGGACGCAACGACGATCACCGCCAGCGCCAGGACGACAGCCTTCATTGACCCTCCTGGAGCGATGTTACTCAGTCGGGTTTGCGTGCGGCCGCCTCATCGGCCAACCGCGCGGCCAGCTCGTCCCAGCCGATCGGCGTCTGCTGCTCCCCTGCCCTCGTTCGTGGCGCGGCCGTGCGTGCCTCGATCTCGCGATCGCCCAGGACCAGCATGTAGGGCACCTTCTGCTCCTGCGCGAGCCGGATCTTGTTCTGCATTCGGTTCGCGGAGTCGTCGACCTCCACGTGCAGGCCGCGCGCCTCGAGGACGGCCGCCAGTTGGGCGGCGGCCTCGTTATGGCGATCGGCGATTGGGATGACGATCGCCTGGACCGGCGCGCACCAGAAGGGAAACGCCCCGGCGAAGTGCTCCGTGATCACCCCGATGAATCGCTCGAGCGAGCCCAGGATGGCGCGGTGAATCGCGACCGGCCTCTGGCGCTCGCCGTTTTCGTCGATGTAATGGAGATCGAATCGCTCGGGCAGCATCAACCGATCTACCTGGATCGTCGCCGTCTGCCACTCGCGCCCCAGCGCGTCCTTGATCTGGATGTCGATCTTGGGCGCGTAGAACGCGCCGTCGCCCGGCTTGACGCGATAGTTGACGCCCGACGCCTTGAGCGCCTCGAGCATCATCGCCTCCGTCTCGCGCCACGTCGCTTCGTCGCCCAGCGCCTTCTCCGGCCGCGTCCCAAACGTGAGCATCGGCTCCAGGCCAAACCACGCGTAGAACTCGGTCACCTCGCCCATCAGAGCGAGGATCTCGGTCTGAATCTGAGCCGGCGTGACGTAGATGTGCGCATCGTCGGTGTAGAAGTGGCGCACCCGCGTGAGGCCCGATCGGACGCCCGAAAGCTCCGCCCGATGCAGGGCTCCGTACTCGGACAGTCGGAGCGGGAACTCGCGATATGAGCGAACACGCGAGCGATAGATAAACGTCGACTCGGGGCAGTTCATGGGCTTGAGCGACCATGTCTGCTCGTCGTGCTCGACCAGGAACATGTTGTCGCGGTACAGGTCCCAGTGGCCCGACTGCTCCCACAGCTTGCGATGGACGAGCGGCGGCGTGTAGATCTCCTGGTAGCCGCGCTTTGCCTGGATGCCGCGCATCGCGTCGCGCAACGTGTTGTACAGCCGCCAGCCCTTGGGATGCCAGAAGGCGG
>JARXKQ010000216.1 GCA_030271555.1 Chloroflexota bacterium
CGGTCACGGTGCGTGACCGCGACTCGATGACCCAGGAGCGCGTGCCAGTTGAAGGCGTGAAGCGGCTCATTCTCGATCGCCTCGCGGCCGCGCTGCCGGCCTAAGTGGGGTGACCCAGCCCGACCTGGATGTTGCTCCGCCCGACGCGGCCAGTCGGCTGCGTGCGGCGGCGCGCCGGGCGCGCGCGCCACTTACCCGGTTCATCACGCTCCGCTGGGTGCCGCTGACCGCGGCGCTGCTCTCGCTCGTTCTTTCGGTCGTGGCGATCTATACCGCGACGCAGCAGCCGGCGGTGGCGCTGCTCATGCCCGGCCAGGTGCGCGTCGCCCAGGGCCGAGCGACGGGCGGCGCGTATCTCTACCTCCAGCCGGCGTTCGTCAACACCGCGCAGAACAACCGGGTCGAGGTGATCCGCGGCATGTCACTGCATGTCACGGGGCCTGCGACGGACGCGGGTGCTCCCAGCGCCGACTTAACCTGGACTCAGCAACTCCGCCTGGTAACGGACGCAGCGTCGGGCGAGCTGAGCTACGAGTACGTGGCCGATGCGATGCCGCTCGTGGTGAGTCCCAGCAACGCGGCCTCGCCGCTGGCCCTCTTCGAGGCGCCGCACGGCTGGTTCTTCGCCGCCGGAACGTACGAATTCACGCTGACTGCTGATCGTGTAGTGGCAGGCTCAGCGTTGACGGCAACGTTCAACGTCACCCTTTCCGCGGATAACGTCGCGTTCCTGGATCAGCCGGGACCAGACAAGTTCCTGGAGCTCCCGATCAGATAGCGGCTGATGTCGCCTCTGGCTGCGCCACGGGCAGCTCGCCCCGAACGTACGCATCGATGGCGGACGCGGCGCGCTTGCCATCGCCCATTGCCAGGATGACGGTCGCTGCGCCGCGCACGATGTCGCCTCCGGCAAATACGCCGGGCAGCGATGTCATGCCCGCGCCGTCAACTTCGATGTAGCCCCACTCGTTGACCTTCAGGCCGACTGCGGAGGTGGTCAGGATGGGGTTGCTGCGCGTGCCGATGGCGACTACGACCATGTCGCAGTCGATCACGAACTCTGAGCCCGGGACGGGCACTGGTCGGCGCCGACCCGATGCGTCGGGCTCGCCCAGCTCCATGCGCACGCAGCGCAGGCCGGTCACCCAGCCGTTTTCGCCGATGACCTCGACTGGGGCCACCTGCATCTCGAACCCGATGCCTTCCTGTTGGGCGTGATGGACCTCCTCGCGCCGCGCCGGGATCTCGTCCATGCCGCGCCGATACACGATCGTCGCCGCTGCCGCGCCCAGGCGCTGCGCCGTGCGCACCGCGTCCATGGCGACGTTGCCGCCGCCGACGACCGCGACCCGCTGGCCGTGCAGCACCGGTGTGTCCGCGTCGGGGCGGTACGCGCCCATGAGGTTGACGCGCGTCAGGTACTCGTTGGCGGAATAGACGCCCTTGAGGTTCTCGCCGGGAATGTCCATGAACACCGGCAGGCCGGCGCCCACGGCGATGAAGATCGCGTCGAAGGTCGCGCGCAGCTCATCGAGCGCGTACGTCTTGCCGATGATCGCGTTGGGCTCGATCCTGACGCCCATCTGCTCGAGGCGCGTGACCTCGTCGTGGACGATGTCCTTGGGCAGCCGGAACTCGGGGATGCCGTAAATCAGCACGCCGCCGGCCGCGTGGAACGCCTCGAACACAGTCACCGTGTGACCGCGCTTGGCGAGCTCGCCCGCGGCCGTCAAGCCAGCCGGGCCGGAGCCGACGATGGCGACGGTCTTGCCGCTCGAGGTGGGCACGGCCGGCGCGCTGTCGCGATGGTGATTGGCCCAGTCGGCGACGAAGCGCTCGAGGTAGCCGATTGCCACCGCATCGCCCTTCTTGCCGCGCAGACAGACGGCTTCGCATTGGCTCTCCTGCGGGCAGACCCGGCCGGTCACGCAGGGCAGGGCGTTGTCGTCGAGCAGTGAATCGGCCGCGGCACGCATGTCGCCGCGCGCCAGGAGGTCGATGAAGCGTGGGATGTTGACGCGCACCGGGCAACCGGTGATGCACACCGGGTTCTTGCATTGGAGGCAGCGCTCGGCCTCGAGCATCGCCAGCTGTTGGGGGAGGCCCAGGTTGACCTCCTCGAAGTTGCGCGCTCGGGCCTGGGCATCCTGCTCGGGCATGAGCTGGCGCAGGATGGTCATCCGCTCTTTGGGCGTAACCGCGGCGCGCTCGCCGACGGGGTGAATCAGTCGGTCCTCGATGGGCACGATGGGCTCGCCCGCAGCTGGCATGGCCTGGTCGTTCATCGCGCGGCTCCAACCGGTGCTGTAGCTGCGGCACTGACCTCGGCGATCTGCGGCCCCAGCTGGCAGTGGCGCTTCTCGAGCGCGGCCTTTTCAAAGTCGCGGTAGGGGCTGAGCCGGTCGGACAGCAGGCCGAAATCGACCTCGTGGGCGTTGAACTCCGGCCCGTCGACACATGCATAGAGCGTCTTGCCGCCGACACTCACGCGGCAGCCGCCGCACATGCCCGTGCCGTCGATCATGATCGGGTTGAGCGACACCACGGTGGGGATCGCCGATGGCCGGGTCATCTCCGCCACCGCGCGCATCATCGGCACGGGGCCGACGGCGTAGACGACGTCTATGGGACCGTCCGTGATGACATCGGCCAGCGCCTGGGTGACGAAGCCGGGCCGCCCGTACGACCCGTCGTCGGTGCAGGTGATGACCTCGCCGTATCGGCTGAGCTCCTCTTCAAGAATGACCCACTCGCGCGAGCGGCCGCCGATGATGCTCGTCACGCGAACGCCGTTGCGCGACAGCCCCTGGACCAGCGGCAGCATCACAGCCGTCCCGACGCCACCACCAACGCATACCGCGCGGCCGTGCTCGAGCAGATCGGTCGCCTGACCCAGCGGCCCAACGACATCGCGGATGGCCTCGCCCGGTTCGAGCGCGACCAGATCCTCGGTGCTCTTGCCTACGGCCTGGATGATGAGCGTGATCGTGCCCGCTCCCGCGTCGGCGTCCGCGATCGTCAGTGGGAGCCGTTCCGCGCCCTCAGCGGCGCGCACGATGACGAACTGGCCTGCCTGGCGGATCTGCGCGATGCGCGGCGCTTCGACGACGAGGCGCGTGACGTTAGGCGATAGCTTGGATTTCCCGATGATCGGGTGCATCTGTCCTCCAACTCGCAGCTCGGACAAATGCATAGTCGGCCGGTGAGTGTTTTGGCCGACACATCGGCGCGGCCCTATTCAGCGGGCCAAATGTCACTGTGCAATGTGCCGCCCGGTCCCACCGACCGCGGGAAAAGCGCTCAGCTGGCGGCGGCCGCGGGCGCCGCGTCGGCGGTCTTGCCCTTGGGCCAGTAGAGCTCCTTCTTGACGTGGAACTCGGGGAAGTCGCG
>JARXKQ010000217.1 GCA_030271555.1 Chloroflexota bacterium
GTCGCGCCGATAGTGGCGACCCGTCCAACCCGAGCCCCACTAGAGTTGGCTGGCGAGGAAGGATTCGAACCTTCAATCCCCTGATCCAGAGTCAGAGCGGCCTGTGCGCTGTGGCTCCCCGAGTGGGGGCGCGAGCGTAAGCCGTCCAGTTAGGGGATCGACCATCTTAGGAACGACGCACCTTTCAAACCGATCGAGGACACGACTGCCCGCGCCAGGCAGGTAGCTTGCTGCGCCAGTTCAGGATCCTCACCCGACCTTCTGCTGCTCGCCCACGGGAAGGCCGTATCCCGACGAAGTACGCCAGACATCCGAGCAGCCCCACGTCAAGCCAGACGAGCCGTGGCTACTCGGTGATCAGCGCCATCGCTACCATCGTGTGCATGCCAGCCAGGTCGGCTCCGCGCCGCCGGCAGCCACGACCGCCGGAGGCGCCGGCGGGGACGGTCGCCTTCCTGTTCACCGACATCGAGGGCTCAACCGACATCGCCCGCGGTCTCCCCGATGACTACGAGTCGCTCCTTGAGCGCCATCGGTCGATCCTGCGCGAGGCGTTTACCAGCCACGCTGGCTTCGAGGTGGGCACCGAGGGCGACTCGTTCTTCGTCGCGTTCGGCAGCCCGCTCCACGCGTTGCGCGCCGCCGCGGAGGGCCAGCGCGCGCTGACCGGCGCGGAATGGCCGCCCGGCGTCGATCTCCGCGTGCGGATGGGTCTCCACGTGGGCGAAGCCACGCGCCGAGACGGCGGTTACGTTGGGCTCGAGGTCCACCGCGCCGCCCGCATCGCGGCAGCCGGCCACGGCGGCCAGGTGCTGGTCTCGCAGGCGATGGCTGCGGTCCTGGGGGATCGGCTGCCCGAGGAGCTGGCGCTCCGTGAGCTCGGAGAGTTTCGTCTGAAAGACTTCGATGCGCCGGCACAACTGCATCAGCTCATCGGCCCCGGCCTGCGAGCCGAGTTTCCGGGGCTCCGGTCCGTCGGGGTGGAGCTGACCAATATCCCTGCGCGGCTGACCTCCTTCGTCGGCCGCGAACGGGAGCTCGCGGATCTTGCCGCCCTGGCGGAGGCGCATCGCCTGGTGACCCTGATCGGAACCGGCGGCACGGGCAAAACGAGACTCATGCTCCAGCTTGCGGCTGAGCTCCTGGGGCGCCGGGCGGACGGCGTCTGGCTGGTCGAGCTGGCCCCGGTCCCCAGCCCCGATCTCGTCGTCAGCGAGGTCGCCCGGGCGCTCGGAGTGCCTGGCGAGCCCGGACGGGCGGTCCTCGACACGCTGGTTGATTTTCTCCGCTCGAAGTCCCTGGTGCTGCTGCTCGACAACTGCGAGCATGTCATCGGCGCGGCCGCGGATCTGGTCGATCGCCTGCTCGCCAGCTGTCCATCGTTAGCCGTGCTGGCGTCGAGCCGTGAGGCGCTCGGAGTGTCCGGGGAGACGGTCTTCCAGGTCCCGTCGCTGGTCGTACCTGGCGCCATCGGCGAAGGGGGGGATCGTGACGAGCCGGCGGCGGGCTGGTTCGAGGAGACGGCCGCAGCTGACGCGGTCCGCCTGTTCGTCGATCGAGCGAGCGCGGTGCTCTCGTCCTTTTTGCTGACGCCTGCCAACGCGCCCGCAGTGGTCGAGATCTGCCGTCGCCTTGACGGGATCCCGCTCGCGATCGAGCTCGCCGCAGCGCGGGTCACTCATCTTTCGGCGCAGGAGATCGCGCGCGGGCTCGGCGACCGGTTCCGGCTCCTGACCGGCGGCCGCCGCAGCGCCGTACCCCGCCAGCAGACGCTGCAGGCGCTCGTCGACTGGAGCTGGGACCTGCTGACCGAGACGGACCGCCAGTTCCTGCGGCGCCTCTCAGTCTTCGCCGGGGGGTGCACGTTGGAGGCGGCGGCGGCCGTGGCGGGGCTGCACGAAGACGATGGCGGCGCGCGCCACGACGAGGCGAACACGCTGCTCGAGGCGCTCGACGGCCTCGGCCGCCTGGTCGACCGCTCGCTGGTTGTCGCCGACCAGGGTGGACCCACGCGTTATCGGCTCCTCGAGACGATTCGGCAGTACGCCGGCGACCGGCTCGCAAGCGCTGGCGAGGTGTTGGCGATCCGCGGCCGTCACCTTGCGTTCTACCTGGACCTCGCACGCGAGGCCGGGCCTGCACTCCGGGGCCCGGACATGGTGGCATGGCTGAGCCGCCTGGACTCCGAGGCGGAGAACCTGCGCACCGCGCTGGAGTGGTCATTCGAGGCGGACCCAGAAGCGGCGCTGCGCCTGTCGGTGGCGATGGCCGCCTATTGGAGATCCCGATCGATTGGCTCCGAGGCCATCGAGTGGATGGCCAAGGCGGCCGAGCTCGCATTGAGGCTGCCGCCTGCTGCGCCATCCGCCGCTCGCGAGCGAGCGATCCTAGTCGCGAGGGTGTTCGCCTCCGCCGCCAATGCATCGTCGTGGGGTGCGGAGTACGCCGCAGGCGGGCGATGGGCCGAGGAAGCCGTG
The DNA here is from genome assembly GCA_030271555.1 of Chloroflexota bacterium. GTDB lineage: Bacteria > Chloroflexota > Limnocylindria > Limnocylindrales > CSP1-4 > JALYGJ01. The sequence continues at coordinate 2,478 of JARXKQ010000217.1, forward strand.
GCGCTGGCTCGCCGAGCCGAAGACGACGAGGCGCTGTCAGAGGCGCTCGCTGCGCTGGCGACGACGCGGTTCTTCTCAGGGCGGTTGAGCGAGGCGCGCGAATTGGACGAGGAGATGGTCCGGCTGGCCGAGTCGAGGCACGACTGGTTAGCGCTTGCCACGATCGAGGCGAGCCGCGCCTATTCTGAGATGACAGACGATGGTGACACGGCGGGCGCCGAAGCCCGGCTACTCAGGGCGTCCGAGGCGGCCGATCGCTCCCGGAATCCGCGTGCGATCGCCATCATCGCATGGAGTCGCGGCGAGCAGAGCGGTTTCACCGGTCGGTTGGCCGAGGCACGAGAGTGGCTGGGCAGGGCGATCGCGGGTTACGAGGAGATGGGCGACCGCAGGTTCGTTCTCAGGACGCGCAGCGAACTCGCTCACATGCTGCGCCGTGGCGGGGAGATCGACGAGGCCGAGGAGCTGTACCGGGAAACGCTGCGCGGCTGGCAGCACGCGGGCAACCGCGGCGCGATCGCCCACCAGCTGGAGTGCTTCGGGTTCCTGGCGACAGCAAAGCACGACTTCGTACGTGCGGCCCGCCTGTTGGGTGCGGCGGAGGCGATCCGCGAGGTCGCGGACGCAGCGATGGTCGTGGCCGAACGCGCGGAGTACGACGCCGCGATGGAACAACTCCGCAAGATCCTCGACGCGACCGTTCTCGACTCGGCGTGGGCCGAAGGCCGCCGCCTGACGACTGACGAAGCGGTTTCCCTGGCCCTCTCAGCCTGAAACGAGGCTCGCCGGGGCCTAACAGCGTTCGCCCCACAGCTTTGATCCCTGATTGGTTGGGGGGTTGGCTGGCGAGGAAGGATTCGAACCTTCAATCCCCTGATCCAGAGTCAGGTGCCTTACCGTT
>JARXKQ010000218.1 GCA_030271555.1 Chloroflexota bacterium
GTCCGCTACACGACGATGGCGCCGTCCGATGCCGGGTCGGCCCAGGTCCTGCTCAATGACATGGTGGGCGGTGACGGTGGAGTGGCGGGCGAGCTGAGCCTCTGCCTGGGCGGCCCAGCGGCGCTCGCTGCGGGTCTTGCCAAGGCCGCCCAGGCGCGCGGCGCCGAGATCCGGACGAATGCCGAGGTCGTGCGCGTGACCGTCAAGGACAACCGGGTGACCGGCGTCGTGCTGTCCGGCGGAGAGGAGATCGGTGCCCGCCTGGTCGTGTCCGGGCTTGATCCCAAGCGCACCCTGCTCGGCCTGCTCGAGCCGGAGGTGCTGGGACCGACCATGGGCTGGGAGGTGGCCAATCTCCGCCAACGCGGCGGCACTTCCGCGGTGATGTTCGCGCTGCGCGACCTGCCCGCCTTTGCCGGCATGTCGGCGGGCGAGGCGGCAACTCGGCTGACCGGGCGCATCCTGCTCGTCGAGTCACTCAACCTTCTTGACCGCGCGGCAGACGCGATCAAGGCCGGCCGCGTGGCGGAGCGACTCGCCCTGGAGGCGGTCATTCCCACGCTGCTCGACCCGTCGCTGCTTGCGGGGGCCGGCGCGACGGAAGGCGTGAGCCACCTGATGAGCGTCGTGGTCCATGGCACCCCATACACGTTGCGCGACGGTGACTGGGATGCGCGGCGCGAGGCGCTGGGCGATGCTGTCGTGGCGCAGATCGAGGCGGTCGCGCCGGGCTTTGGCGCGCTTGTCGTGGCGCGCAACGTGCTCACGCCGCTCGACCTGGAACGCGATTACGGCATGACCGAGGGTCATCCGCTCCACGGTGAGCCGGCGCTCGATCAATGGTTCGCGTGGCGGCCGTTCCTTGGCGCCGCGCGCTACCGGCTGCCCGTCAACGGTTTGTTTCTGTGCGGCTCTGGCGCGCATCCCGGTGGCGGTGTGACCGGTATGCCCGGCTATCTTGCCGCGCGCGAGGTGCTCGCCGCGAAGTAGGCCGTACAGTACGCAGTGTGATCTGTGCCAGCTGCGGGACGGAGAACACGCCCGGCGCCAAGTTCTGCAATGACTGTGGCAGCACGCTCGCCGCGGGCTGCCCCAACTGCGGCGCCACCAACAAACCGGGCGCGCGGTTCTGCAACGAATGCGGCACGACCCTCAGCGCTGCCGCCCCTGCGGCCGCTCGGCCTGCCCCAACAGCCGCCAGTGCGCCCGTCGCCGAGCGCCGCCTCGTCACGGTGCTGTTCGCCGACATAGTCGGCTTCACGCCGTTCGCCGAGGACAGGGACGCGGAGGAAGTACGCGACACGCTGTCGCGCTACTTCGACATGTGCACCGACATCATCGGCCGCTACGGCGGCACGGTTGAGAAGTTCATCGGCGACGCGGTCATGGCGGTCTGGGGCGCACCGGTCGCATTCGAGGATGACGCCGAGCGCGCCGTCCGCGCAGCGCTGGAGCTGGTCGCGGCCGTGCCAGCGCTCGGCGCAGGTGTCCAGGCCAGAGCCGGCGTCCTCAGCGGGGAGGCGGCTGTCACCCTCGGCGCCACCAACCAGGGGATGGTCGCGGGCGACCTCGTCAACACCGCCGCGCGGCTGCAATCGGTCGCGCCGCCGGGCACGGTGCTGGTGGGCGAGGCGACGATGCGCGCGACGAGCGGCGCCGTAATTTTCGAGGAAGCGACAGAGCAGCTGCTCAAGGGCAAACAGTCCCCGGTCATGTCCTGGCGGGCAGCACGCGTCGTGGCCGAACGCGGCGGCCGCAATCGATCCGATGCGGTTGAGGCGCCGTTTGTCGGTCGGTCGGATGAGCTCCGGCTCCTCAAGGATTTGTTCCACGCGACTGGTCGCGAGAAGCGCATTCGTCTCGTATCGCTCATGGGCCCCGGCGGGATCGGCAAGTCGCGGCTCGCCTGGGAATTCCTGAAGTACGTCGACGGCCTCGTCGAGACCACGTACTGGCACGACGGCCGCTCGCCCGCTTACGGCGAAGGCATCACCTTCTGGGCGCTGGGCGAGATGATCCGCGGCCGCTGCGGGCTGACCGAGAGCGATGACGAAGCCACAACCCGCGCCAAGGTTGCCGAGACGGTGCGCCAGTGGGTGACCGATCCGGAGGAAGTCGACTGGATCGAGAAGGCGCTGCTGACATTACTCGGCATCGAGTCGGGCATGGCTGCCGAGCAGCTCTTCGGCGCATGGCGGACGTTCTTCGAACGCATTGCCCAGGTCGGCACGGTGACCCTGGTCTTCGAGGATCTGCACCACGCTGACTCCGGCCTGCTCGACTTCATCGAGCACATGCTCGATTGGAGCCGTGGGCTGCCGATCTACATCATCACCCTGTCCCGACCCGACCTGCTGGAGCGGCGCACGGACTGGGGTGCCGGCAAGCGCAACTTCACCTCGCAGTACCTGGAGCCGTTGGGTGACAAAGACATGCGCGACTTGCTGGCGGGGCTCGTGCCGGGCTTGCCCGAACAGGCGGTCGCGACCATCGTCGGCCGCGCCGACGGGATCCCGCTATACGCGGTCGAGACTGTCCGCTCGCTAGTCGCCGACGGACGGCTCAAGCTGGACAACGGCATCTACGCGCCGGTGGGCGACCTGACGACGCTGGCCGTGCCGGAGACTCTGACGGCCCTCATTTCGTCGCGCCTCGATACGCTCGAGCCGGCCGACCGGACGCTCGTGCAGGACGCGGCGATCCTGGGCCAGTCATTCACCGCCCCGGCGCTGGGCGCTATCGCCGGCATCGAGGGTGAAGAGCTGGCGCGGCGTCTCACCGGGCTGGTCCGGCGCGAGCTGCTGACGCGCCAGGTGGACGCGCGCTCAGCTGAGGTCGGCCAATACGTGTTCGTACAGGCGCTCATTCGCGAAGTCGCCTACAACACGTTGTCCAAGAAGGATCGCAAGGCGCGCCACCTGGCTGCTGCGCGCTTCTTCGAGCAGCTCGGCAGTGACGAGCTCGCCAGTGCCCTCGCCGGTCACTACCTCGCGGCCTATGAGAACGCGGCCGAGGGCCCGGAGCAGGACGCGCTCGCCGCCCAAGCACGCGTCGCTCTCAAGGCCGCGGCCGAACGGGCGGCGTCCCTTGGTGGCTACGACCAGGCCGTCAGCTTCCTCCAGCAGGCGCTCACCGTCACCACAGAACCAGCCGATCGTGCCGAGATTCTTGAGCGCGCCAGCGAATCGGCGAGTACGGCGTCCCGCCACGAAATCGCCGCAGATCTGGCACGTCAGGCGATCGCCGCGCGCGCAGAGTCTGGCGACCGCGTGGGCCAGGCGCGCGCCACTGCGGCGCTGGGATGGCGGCTGCTCAACGCCCACAACGACAACGAGGCAATGGCCGTGCTCGACCCGGCGGTGACCGAGTTTGC
>JARXKQ010000219.1 GCA_030271555.1 Chloroflexota bacterium
GACGTGATTGAGATGTTGCTGGGGCTGCTGGTGGGCGCACGAGACAACAACACGCAACTGGTGGCGCGGCTACAGAAGGCGTTGCGGCAGCTGTACGGTCGCAAGAGCGAGAAAATCGATCCGGGCCAACTGTCGCTGCTGCTGGCGAGGCTCGGGCAGTTGGTGCCGGAAGGCGCCCGCGGCGAGGCCGACGACGGCGGGGACGGTCTGGTCGCGACGCCTTCAGAACCGCCGAAGCGACTCGGCGGCCGGAAACCGCGCCGGCAATTGCCCGACAATCTTCCCCGCGAAAAGCGCCGCGTGTCGTTGTCCGACGTCGAGAAGACGTGTTCCGGCTGCGGAAAGCCCCGGCCGTGCATCGGATACATCAAGAGCGAGATCCTCGAATTCATCCCGGCATACTTCAAGATCATCGAGCAGGAACGGGAGAAGGTCGCCTGCCCGAACTGCGACACGGGCGTGACCACGGCGCCAAGCGAGAAGATGATGGAGCGCGGCCTGCCGGGGCCCGGGCTTCTGGCGAACATCCTGACCAGCAAGTTTCAGGACGGCATGCCGCTTTACCGACAAGCGCAAGCGTACAAGCGGGCCGGTGTTTCATTGTCGGAATCGACGCTGGGCGATTGGGCCGCATTCGCCGCCGACATCATCGTGCCGATCGCCGACCGACTACGCTGTCGCGTCGTCGGTGATTCGTACATTCGCGCAGACGACACCGGACTTCGGATCCTCGACCGCGATCACCCGAACGGCGTAAAACGCGGACATTTGTGGGCCTACGTGGCCGGGCGAACCGTGGTCTTTCAATATGCGCCCGACTGGAAGGCCGAACATCCGACGGATTTTCTCCGAAACTTTCGCGGCCATCTGCAGGGCGATGGATACGCCGGATTCGACCAGGTCCTCGAGCCGCCCGAAGGCATGGACCCCGACGTCGACCAAGGCCGACGGCTCGGATGTGGCATGCATGTTCGGCGAAAATTCGAGGAAGCGGCAAATGCTGGCGACGCGCGCGGCGCGATCGCGATGGCTTTCTTCGTCAAGATCTATCGCATCGAAGCAGAGTGCAAAGCCGAGGGACTAACCACCGCTGAGCGCCACGCGCGTCGACAAGATCAGTCGCTGCCGATTCTCGACGAAATGTATCGCTGGATTCACGACATCAGCAGGACGATTGTGCCCGGCACCCTGGCGCATGCGGCGACGAGGTACGCCATCAATCAAGAACAACGCTGGCGCCTGTGCTTCAGCGACGGTCGCTTCGAGATCGACAACGGCGAAGTCGAGCGTCAACTCCGCAGGGTGGCCACTGGTCGCAAAAACTACCTTTTCGCGGGGTCCGACAAGGGCGCCGAGCGAATCGCGACCGCCTACACGATCCTCGGCACCTGTCACATGAACGACATCAACCCGCTCGCCTACCTCACCGACGTCATCGACAAGATCCAAAACGGCTGGCCCACCTCCCGCCTCGACGAACTGCTACCCGATCGCTGGATATCCCCATCCACTGCCTGATCCCGCCCGGACCTTGCCCCTCCATCGTCCCACACCTCCCGGTCCTCGCGACCACCGCTCCATCGGGCGGTTACGAACGGACTGAATCTCGGCAAGACCAAGACGGGGGTTCCAAGGAGCATTCCGGTCCACCCCACGCTCCGCGCGATGCTGGCGGAGTGGAAAGCTGCGGGATGGGAGCGAATCTACGTCGGCCCCCCGAGAGCACCGATCTCATCATACCCACGCGAAACATGACCATCCGGGAGAGCCCCGAGTCCCAACACGCGCTGCACGAGGATTTGGCCCTCCTGAACCTCCGCGCGCGTCGGGGGCTGCGGATTTCGGACCATCGTGAACGCCAAGATCGGTTCATCGTGAACGGCTAGATAGGACCATCGTGAACGCGAAGATCGGTCATCGTGAACGGGCCCCAGATCGGGCTCGTAGACGGGAAGATCGGCCATCGTGAACGCCCGAGTGACGGCGTGCCCGATGGCGAGGGATAAAGACGGGTAGACGCCGGCCGAGACGGCCGGCCGAAGAGACGCTGGATGGTTTTACTGGGCCCCACTCGGCCTCCGTCAGGAGGACCGATGGCCACGGAGAGACTATCCATGCGAAAGATCAAAGAGGTTCTGCGACACAAATGGGGGCTGGGGCTCTCGCACCGGGAGGTGGCCCAGAGCGTCGGGGTGAGCGTGGGCGCGGTGTGGCTGGTGGTGCATCGGGCGGCGGGGGCGGGACTTGACTGGGCCACCGTCGACGGGATGGACGACGGGGATCTGGAGGCGAGGATATATGGGCGAGACGGCCTGGCGGATCGTGTGCGGCCAGTGCCGGACTGCGCCCGCATCGACCTGGAACGGCGGCGTGTGGGCGTGACGTTGCAGCTGCTGCACCTGGAATACCTGGAGCAGAGCCCCGATGGGTACAGCTACACGCAGTTTTGCGAGTACTACCGGCGGTGGTTGACCCGACAGCGGCTGTCGATGAGGCAGATCTACCGCGGCGGCGAGAAGGGCTTCGTGGACTATTCAGGCAAGCGGCCTCACATCACCGACCCCAAAACGGGAGAGAGGCAAGAGGTTGAGTTTTTCGTGGCAGTGCTGGGCGCGTCGAGTTTCACGTATGCCGAGGCGACGGCGACGCAGCGGAGCCAGGATTTCATCGCCAGCCACGTGCGGGCGGTCGAATACTGGGGCGGCGTGCCGGCCCTGTTTGTGCCGGACCAGCTGCGTTCCGGGGTCAGCGGACCGCACCGCTACGAGCCTGAAATCCAGCGGACGTACGAGGAGATGGCCGAACACTACGGGACGGCCGTGCTGCCGGCGCGACCGCGATCCCCTCGGGACAAGGCAAAAGTGGAGGTGGCCGTCCAGATCTCTCAACGCTGGATTCTGGCCCGGCTGCGCAACGAAACCTTCTTCTCCGTCGACGCACTCAACGAGCGGATCTGGGAACTGCTGGAAGAACTGAACGATCGGGTGATGCGTCGGTACGGAAAAAGCCGTCGCCAACTTTTCGCGGAGCTCGATCGTCCGGCGCTGCGACCGCTGCCCGCGCAACGTTTCGTGTGGGGGGAGTGGAAAAATGCCGGCGTCAACATCGACTACCACGTCGAATTCGAGCACCACTACTACTCGGTGCCGTTCACGCTGGTGGGCGAGCGCGTGGAGGTGCGCTCGACCGCCGCCACCATCGAGGTGTTCTACAAGAGCCGACGCGTGGCATCGCACCAGCGCAGCTACGTGCGTGGGGGCTTTTCCACAAACCCCGAGCACATGCCCAAGATCCACCGGGACCACGCCGAGTGGACCCCGACGCGCATGATCCGATGGGCCGAAACCGTTGG
>JARXKQ010000220.1 GCA_030271555.1 Chloroflexota bacterium
CCCCCCCCCCCCCCCACTCCATCAAATGGCATCCTCTATGAGACAATCCAGCACCGTTCGCGGCCGAACAGAGGAGTAACGAGACGATGGCGGCCTATTTGGTCAAGCGGATCCTGTGGCTTGTCCCGGTCCTCTTTGTCGTCTCGCTCATCACCTTCATCCTGATGCACCTGGTGCCCGGCGGCCCGTGGTCGGGCGACAAGCAGGTCTATGGCGGCGTTCAGACTGCGATCAACGCCAGGTACCACCTGAGCGAGCCCATCTGGCAGCAGTACGGGCGCTGGGTCTTCGACTTCATCCGCGGCGACTTCGGGCCGTCGTTCAAGTACGCCGACCGGAGCATCAACCAGATCATTGCCGAGGGCGCGCCCGCGACCATTCAGCTGGGCTTCATGGCCTTCACGCTGGCCGTCGTAACCGGCATTCCGCTGGGCATCATCGCCGCGCTGGGCCACAACCGCTGGCCCGACTACGTCGCGACCTTCATCTCCATGTTGGGCATCGCGACCCCGTCCTTCATCCTCGCGATCCTGCTGGTCGTCATCTTCAGCGTTGGCTTCAAGATCCTGCCGGCACTCGGCTGGGGAGCGCCCGATACATGGGTCTTGCCCACGGTGGCGCTGGCGGGGTACCAGATCGCCCAGATAGCCCGGTATACGCGCGCCTCGATGCTCGAGGTGACGCGCAAGGACTACGTCCGCACCGCCCAGAGCAAGGGCCTGCGCCAGCGCGCGGTGGTGGTGCGCCACATGATCCGCAACGCGCTCATCCCGGTTGTGACCATCCTCGGCCCCATCCTCGCCTTCCTGGTCACAGGCTCATTCATCATCGAGACGTTCTTCGGCATCCCGGGCATTGGCAAGTACTACGTGCAGGGCATTGTCCAGCGCGACTACTCGCTGATCATGGCGATGACCGTGATCTACGCCTTCGCCGTTGCTTCGCTGAACGTCTTTGTGGACGTTCTGTACGGCTACATCGACCCGCGCATCCGCTACAGCTAAAGAGGACCCGCCAGCATGACCGCTCGGACAACAACGGCCGTCCCGCAGGCAGACGCGCGACGCAGCGCGGGCGTCTGGCGCGATGCCCTTGGCCGCCTGATGAAGAATCGGCTGGCCATCGTGGGTGGCCTCTTCGTCATCTTCCTCGCATTCCTGGCAATCTTCGGGCCGCGGCTCACGCCCTGGCCGTATGACTACCAGGACATTGAGGCGATCACGGCGAACGGCTTCAGGCAGCTCGTGCCCTTCCAGAACCCGGCGCACCTCCTGGGTACGGACTCGCTCGGCCAGGACATCCTCAGCCGGCTCATGGACGGCGCCGCGATCAGCCTGTCGGTTGCGATGGTGGTGCAGATCGTCGTACTTACCCTGGGCGTGCCCATCGGCGCGCTCGCCGGCTGGTTCGGTGGCCGCCTGGACAACGCGCTGATGCGCTTCACCGACGTCATGTATGCGTTCCCTGACCTGCTGCTGATCATCCTCATGTCGGTGGCATTCCGCGAGACGTGGTTCGGCCGGCTCTACAGCGGTCTCTTCCTCGTCTTCGTTGCCATCGGCTTGACCTCGTGGGTGACGGTCGCGCGCCTGGTGCGCGGCCAGCTGCTGTCGCTCAAGGAGATGGAGTTCGTCGAGGCGGCCCGGGCACTGGGCGTGCGCGACCGCAACATCGTCATACGCCACCTGCTGCCCAACGCCCTGGGCCCCATCATCGTCGCCATCACACTGGGCATTCCGGGCGCGATCCTGGCGGAGGCAACGCTCGCCTACCTGGGCGTCGGAGTGCAGCCACCGCGCGCGTCATGGGGGAAGCTCATCGCGGATGGGCAGTCCTACATTCGATCCGCGCCCCATCTGGTATACCTACCGGCGATCATGATCGCGGCGGCACTCATCAGCTTCACCTTCCTGGGCGACGGCTTGCGCGACGCGCTCGACCCGAAGCTCAAAGGAAAGCAGTAGTTGACCTCCCCGTCGGGCAGCCCAATACAGGAACAGGGCAACGTCGAGATAAACATGGCCGAGAACCTCGCGACCGAAGTTCGCGAGCGCGAGGCCAAGAAGGCCAAGGCCGAGCACCTGCTCGACGTTCGTAACCTCTCGACCCACTTCTTCACCCCGGACGGCGTCGTCCATGCAGTCGACGATGTGAGTTTCACGCTGGGCTACGGCGAAACGCTGGGGTTGGTGGGTGAATCGGGTTGCGGCAAGACGGTTACGGCGCTGTCCATCTCGCGCCTCGTGCCGGATCCGCCAGGCAAGATCGTCAGTGGCCAGATCTTTTTCGAGGATCAGGACATCGTCAAGCTGCCCGGGGACGCGATGCGTCGGCTGCGTGGCAAGGACATCGGCTTCATCTTCCAGGACCCGGTCACGAGCCTGAACCCCACCCTGACGATCGGCTTCCAGATCGCCGAGTCGATCCGCCAGCACATGAACCTGCCCAGCCGCGCGGCAAAGGACCGCGTCGTTGAGCTGCTCAGCAAGGTGGGCATCCCGCGGCCCAAGGATCGCTACGGCGACTACCCGCACCAGTTCAGCGGTGGCATGCGCCAACGCGTGATGATCGCCATCGCGCTGTCGTGCGACCCCAAGCTGCTGCTCGCCGACGAGCCCACGACCGCGCTCGACGTGACCATCCAGGCGCAGATCCTGGAGCTCATTCAGCGCCTGTCCGATGAGTTCAAAACCGCCGTGCTGCTAATCACCCACGACCTGGGTATCGCAGCCGGCATGTGCGACCGCATCAACGTCATGTATGCCGGGCGCATCATCGAGACAGGGTCAGTCGATCAGATATTCGAAAACCCGCGTATGCCCTACACGTGGGGCCTGCTCGACTCGCTGCCGCGGCTCGATGACCGGCGAGGCAACAAGCTGCGCACCATTGAAGGTCTGCCGCCGTTGCTGATCAACGTGCCCGACACGTGCCGCTTCAACCCGCGCTGCAATTACACCCGCGACCAATGCCGCGAGAAGGAACCGTCTTTGACCAGCCGCGAGGAAGGCCACGAGGCGCGCTGCTGGGCCACGCAGCCAGATGGATGGATCCCGTGAGCCAGCAAATGGAGCCCTCGGCGCAGACCGCGCCCAATCTGGTCGAGGTCCAGAACCTCAAGGTCTACTTCCCCATCCACGCGGGCTTCCTGCAGCGCACGATCGGCAACGTCAAGGCGGTTGACGACATCACGTTCGAGGTCCGCAAAGGCGAAACCCTGGGCCTCGTGGGTGAGTCGGGCTGTGGCAAGAGCACAACCGGGCGAGCCGTAATCCGCCTGCGCGAGGCGACCGCGGGCACCGCCAAGTTTGACGGCACGGATCTGTACAACCTCA
>JARXKQ010000221.1 GCA_030271555.1 Chloroflexota bacterium
AGCTGGGCTACATGTTTGCCGGCCTGGGCGTGGGCGCGTTCGCGAGCGCGATCTTCCATCTGATGACACACGGCTTCTTCAAGGGTCTCCTATTCCTGGGCAGCGGCTCCGTGATCCACGCCGTCCATGAAGAGCAGGACATGAACAAGATGGGCGCGCTGTGGCGCAAGATCCCAATCACCCACCTCACGATGCTCGTCGGCTCGATCGCCATCGCCGGCATCCCGCCGCTGGCCGGCTTCTTCTCCAAGGACGAGATCCTGGGCAGTGCCTTCAAGAATGGCTTCGTGTGGGTCTGGGCGATCGGCATCATCGTCGCGGTCATGACCGGCTTCTATATGTTCCGGCTCATGGGTAAAACCTTCTACGGCGAGAGCCACGTTGACCCGCACGTCGCGCCAAACGTCCACGAATCGCCCTGGACGATGACTCTGCCGCTCATCCTGCTGGCGATCCCCGCCGCGCTGCTGGGCATCGCGATCGGCTGGCCGCCTGAGAGCGGATTGCTCCACCAGTGGCTTGGGCCCATGTTCGAGGGCGCGACTCAGACGCTCAACATCCACGAGGCGCCGTTCGAGTTCGCCGGCATTGATGGCACGCTGCTCATCGCTGGCGCCGCTGCCGGCGCGCTGGGCGTCGCCTTTGGCATCTGGTTCTTTGGCCTCTTTGGGACGCGCGAGCGGCGCGGCACAGTCGAGCGCGTTACCAATCGCCTGCGCCCGCTGTATCGCGCGTCGTACGCCAAGTGGTGGTTCGACGAGCTCAACGACCTGATCTTCGTGCGCTTCGGTGGCGTCGTCGCGCGATCGCTGTGGTGGTTCGACGTCCGCGTCGTTGACGGCACCGTGAACGGCATCGCGGCACTCACCCAGAGCACCGGCCGCGGCATCCGCCAGATCCAGACCGGTCGCGTCCAGAACTACGCGCTGGGCATCGCCGCCGGCCTGCTCGTGATCGCGGTGACCTACATCTTCGTGGTCGGCCGATGATCGCCGCCATCCAGGGCCTGCCCATGCTCACGCTGATCACTTTCACGCCACTCGTCGGCGCGATCCTCATCGCGTTCCTGCCCAAGGAGCGCCTCGCCTGGATCCGCTGGACGGCGCTTGGCACTGCGCTCGTTGCGTGGGTGTTCTCGCTGCTGTTGTTGACCGCTTTCAACCCCGCTCAGTCGGGCTTCCAGTTCGGCGAAGTGGCCGATTGGGTGCCCACCTTCGGCATCCAGTACAAGCTGGGCGTCGACGGCATCTCGATGGCGCTCGTCGTCCTGACCACGACGCTCACCTGGATCAGCATCCTCGCCAGCTTCGCGCCCATCAAGGAGCGGGTGAAGGAATACATGATCGCCTTCCTCATCCTGGAAGTCGGCATGACGGGCGTCTTCCTCGCCCTCGACATGTTCCTCTTCTACATCTTCTGGGAGCTCGTCCTGATCCCGATGTACCTGATCATCGGCATCTGGGGCGGCGCCAACCGCATCTACGCGACGATCAAGTTCGTCCTGTACACGCTCGTCGGCTCACTGCTGATGCTCGTGGCGATCCTGGCCATGGCCTACACCTACCAGGCCAACACCGGCACCTGGGTCGGCGCGTTCGACTATCTCAAGCTGCACGAGTTCGGCTTCGATCCCACGCTCCAGTTCTTCGCCTTCGGGGCGTTCTTCCTCGCGTTCGCGATCAAGGTGCCCATGTTCCCGTTCCACACGTGGCTGCCTGACGCGCACGTTGAGGCACCCACTGCCGGCTCGGTCATCCTGGCGGGCGTTCTGCTGAAACTGGGCGGGTACGGTCTGCTGCGCTTCGCGGTGCCGCTCTTCCCGCAGGCCGCGCACGAATGGGCGCCGCTGATCATCGTGCTGAGCCTCATCGGGATCGTCTACGGCGCGATCGTGGCCCTCGTGCAACCTGACCTCAAGAAGCTCGTCGCCTACTCGTCGGTCAGCCACATGGGCTTCGTCACCTTGGGCATCTTCGTCTTCACCGAACAGGGCCTGCACGGGGCGCTACTCCAGATGATTGCCCACGGCATCCTCACCGGTGGCCTGTTCCTGCTGGTTGGCGTTATTTACGAGCGGACACACGACCGGACGATCGCCAAGATGGGCGGCCTCGCCGGGGCTCTGCCGGTGTACTCGGCGCTCCTGGGTTTCTTCGTGCTCGGATCACTCGGCCTGCCCGGCCTGGCCGGCTTCATCGGCGAGTTCGTGACGATCATCGGCGCGTTCGACTTCTATCCGTGGGTCGCGGCCGTCGCCGCCCTGGCAATGATGCTCGGCGCCGCATACCTGTTGTTCATGTACCAGCGCGTGATCTTTGGCGACCTATCCGACTTCCTCAAGGGCCTCGGCCACCACCTGACGGACATGACCCGGACCGAGGTCGTGACGCTCGCGCCGCTGATCGTCCTGGCGATCGGCTTCGGGGTATTCCCGGGCCTGCTGCTGCAGTTGTGGCAGGGACCCGTGACCGACTTCATTGCCCACCTCGGGCCAGCAGCCACGGCGTTGAGGTAGGCCAGCAGTGATCAACATCGACGCCAACACGATCCTGGCGCTCCTGCCCGTGGCTGGCACGGCCCTGCTGGCGTTGATCATGGTGTTGCTCGATATCTTCTGGCCGGGCCGCGAGCGGAGGCTCGTCGTCATCGCCGTGGGCGGCCTGGCGCTATTGATGGCGATCGTCGTGATCGTCGGCCCGCTGCCGGGCATCGGCCTGTTGCCCGCCGCCCAGGAGGTCTTCGGCGGCGCCTACGCGGCCGACTCACTGACCGTGCTGCTCGACCTGACGCTGATGGCAACCGCGGCGCTCACGATCCTGTTCGGGCCCGACTACCTGCGGCCGCGCGGCCTGCCCGCCGCGGAGTTCGCGGCGATGGTGCTGTTCGCGATCACCGGCGGCATGCTCATCGCCGGCGCGCATGACCTATTGCTCCTCTTCCTGGCGCTCGAGCTGCTGGTCCTGCCGGGTTACCTGCTCGCCGGGTACGCCAAGCGCGACGGGCTGTCCACTGAGGGGGCAATCAAGTACTTCCTGCTCGGCTCGTTCTCGAGCGCGATCTTCCTGTTCGGCCTGGTCCTGGTCTTTGGCTACACCGGCACGACCAACATCCGCGAGATCGCGGCGTCGCTCAGCGCGATCGTGGGCGCCGATGGCTTCAAATCGCTCTCGCCGGCGCTGTTGATGGGTCTTGCGCTGTTGACCACCGGCGCCGCATTCAAGATCGCCGCCGTGCCGTTCCACTATTGGACGCCCGATGCCTACCAGGGCTCACCGACCCCGGTCACCGGCTACCTGTCGGTTGGTCCCAAGATCGCTGCCTTCGCGCTCATCC
>JARXKQ010000222.1 GCA_030271555.1 Chloroflexota bacterium
GGCGTCCAGGATCGCGTCGCTGATCTGATCGCACATCTTGTCCGGGTGACCCTCGGTCACCGATTCGGACGTGAACAGGTAGCCCTCGTCATCCACGATTGAAGTCACAGCTGCCCCTTCATGATCACGTGCCCTCCTGCCAGGACTTGATGTAGCGCTCCTGCTCGGGCGTCATCGTGTCGATCTTGACGTTGAGCGCCTCGAGCTTGAGACGCGCGACCTCGCGATCGATCTCGTCTGGCATGACGTGGACCGCAGGCGAGAGGCTGGCGTGGTTTTTGGCGCCGTATTCAGCGGCGAGCGCCTGGTTGGCAAAGCTCATGTCCATGACCGCGGCCGGATGGCCTTCGGCCGCAGCCAGGTTCACCAGGCGGCCGTCGGCGATGACATACACGCGCCGGTTGCCCAGGTCGTATTCCTTGACGTCGCGGCGCAGTTGCCGGACGCGACCGCCGGCCAGCTCGTTGAGCGCGACGAGATCGATCTCGGCATCGAAGTGACCGCTGTTGGCCATGATCGCGCCGTTGGCCATGCGCTCAAAGTGCTCCTTGCGGAAGACGTGCAGGTTGCCCGTGGCGGTGATGAAAACCTCGCCCCATGCCGCGGCATCCAGGCCCGGCATCACCTGGTAGCCCTCCATGAATGCTTCGATGGCGACGATCGGATCGACTTCGACGATAGCCACCTGCGCGCCCATGCCGCGCATGCGCGACGCGATGCCCTTGCCTACCCAGCCGTAGCCGGCGACGACAACATGCCGCCCGGCGAGGAGGATGTTGGTGGCGCGCAGGATGCCGTCCACGGTCGACTGGCCGGTGCCGAATCGGTTGTCGAACATGTGCTTTGTCTTGGACTCGTTCACGCCGACCACCGGGTATTTGAGCGCCCCGTCGGCAGCCATGGCGCGCAGGCGGATGATGCCCGTCGTGGTCTCCTCTGTGCCCGCCAGCACGCCCTCCAGCGCATCCGTGCGCTCCTTGTGCAGCAGCGACACCAGGTCGCAACCGTCGTCCTGCGTCAGGTGCGGATGTGTGTCGGCGACCGCGTTCAGATGGCGGTAGAAACCGTCGCGATCGACGCCGCGGCGCGCAAAGACGCTGATCCCATACTCGGTAACGAGCGCCGCGGCAACGTCATCCTGCGTCGAGAGCAGGTTTGAGGCGCACAGCGCGACCTGGGCTCCGCCCGCCTTGAGTGTGCGCATGAGGTTGGCCGTTTCAGTCGTGACGTGCAGACATGCGCCGATGCGCATGCCGGCGAGCGGCTGCTCGCGCTCGAAACGCTCGCGAATCAACCGCAGGACCGGCATCTCGCGCTCAGCCCACTCGATGCGCGTGACACCACCCGGGGCAAGGCTGAGATCGGAAACGTCGTGGTCGGGCAGGTTGGCGGCGGTCGTCTGCTCGCGCGAAAGATCGGTCGTGGTCACTCAGGACTCCTTGGGGCGCAACAGCGCTCGGGTCAGGTAGGTGACGATGCTATCCCAGGGGCCGCCGCGACGATGAACCAGCCGCTCTTCAAAGCGGCAGTACTCGGCGTAGCCCAGGGCGCGATACGCGGCGAGCGCTGGCGGGTTGTCGGCGCGGACGTTGAGCACGACGTCGGCACAGGAGCGCAGCAGCTCCTGGGTCACGGCGCTGGTCGTCTGCTTGGCGAAGCCGCGGCCGCGGAAGTCGATGTGGGTCATGACGTTGCCTACGGCGGCGATGCCTGCGTCCGGATTAATGACGTGCGTCCCGGCCGCTGCCACCAGGCGGCCGGCGATGCGGACGCCGTAGTAGACGCCGTTGGCAATGGCGTCGGCCGGTAGCCAGCCCGCGAAACCAAGCCCATACAGCCGGTTGAGATCACTGATGTCCGCCGGGACCAGGCGCTGTACCGGACCCTGCACGGGGCGGAAGGACTGCCGACTGACCGCCATGCGCACCATGGGCGGACCGGGATCAATGCGGTAGACGCTGGCAATGGGCGCCAGCAGCGTTTCGTCTGCGGCGAGATAGGCGAGGCGCGGGCGGATCACGTCGCGCAGGATCGCGACGATGCCGTCTGGGTCGCCCATCACGAAGAGCGGTTGCGGCGTCAGGCCGCCGTACTCGAGCACGACGCTGATTGGCTCGCCACCCTCTGTGGCCACTCCCCAACGGGTCTTCGCAAACTCGCGCGCGTCGAGGTCAGCGACCGCGTAGCCGGCGCGCAGCCGGTCACGCTCGAGGAAGTCGCGCAACAGCTGGCGATCGCGCGTCGGCAGCGCCGCGATGGCGCGCTCGCGGGTCGCGGTGCGGCGCTGCTGGGTCGCGCTCGCCATCAGCTTTGAGTCTCGCTGATCACCCGGGTGATCAGTTGCGCCGGCAGCACGTCACTCGTTGGCAGGAATGCCGCATCGACGCGCATTGCCGCGCCATCAGCCGCACCCGGATCAAATGCATTGCGCGGCGCGAGGACGTGGACAGGCACATCCGCGGCCGCGGCCACGATCGCAGCCGACAGCCCACCAACGAGCACCCCGCAATCGCCATCCGCGGCAACTCGATCGCCGCGCAACAGCACCGCGTCGAGGCGATGGCGATCGAAGAGCCAGCCCAGCGCCGAGTCAGGGATCACGCTGAACGGCACGTCGAGCTGGCGCAGCTGGTAGGCCGCCACGCGCCCGCCCTCGCCGCTGGGCGCCGCGTCGGTCAGCCAGACGCGCACCTCGTGGTCCCTGTCGCGCAGCTGTTGGATGAGCGCGGTGCCCATGCCGACGGCGCCGCACGACAGCGGTCCCATGTCGCCGTGCATCAGAAGGTCGATTGGCTCAACTTTGTCCGCGCCAGTGAGGTCGGCACCAATTCGGGCTATCTCCAGCTGGGCCCGGACATTCGTGGTCGCGATCGAATCGGCCTCCGACTCCAGGCGGTCAGCCAATGCGGTCGGATCGATGGCCTGCCCCGCCAACTCCAGGTAGAGCGACTCGAGCCGATCAACCGCCCACCGCAGCGCGTGCACCTCGCGCTTGGCGGCGCGCAACGTGTCTGCCGCCGCGCGGACCTGCTGGTCGCGGCCCACATCAGGCCGTGCGACCGCGGCTCGAGCCGCCATCACTAACCCGTACGCACCAACCTCGGCCAAAACTGGCCCAGCGTTGATCGCGCCGGCGCGAATCGCGGAGGCGACCTCGCTTGGCTCAGACAGGACGAGCGTCTGGACGCGACCAGGCAGCTGCCGCGCATCAAGCGCGACGATATCCGTGCCGTTGAAGCGGTAGGCGGAGCGGAACGTCGCATCCGGTTGCGACTGGTCGACCATCGGGGCGATGGGGTCCACTACGGACGAGTCTGCTGCCGGTG
>JARXKQ010000223.1 GCA_030271555.1 Chloroflexota bacterium
GGCCGGCGACATCTCGGCCTACATCCCGACGAACGTGATTTCGATCACCGACGGCCAGTTGTTCCTTGAAACGGACCTCTTCAACGCCGGCCAGCGCCCGGCGCTCAACGTGGGCACGTCGGTGTCGCGCGTGGGCTCCGCCGCCCAGACCAAGGCCATGCGCAAGGTCGCCGGGCCGCTCAAGCTGGACCTCGCGCAGTACCGCGAGCTGGCCGCGTTCGCCCAGTTCGCGTCGGACCTTGACAAGGCCACGCGCGATCAGCTGACGCGCGGCGAGAAGACGTCCGAAGTGCTCAAGCAGCCGCAATACGAGCCCGTTCCGGTCGAACGCCAGGTCGCCATCCTGTGGGTCGTCACCAAGGGTTATCTCGATGACGTGCCCACCGCGCGCATCCGCGATTTCGAGAAGCGCTTCTACAACTTCCTGGAGACCGATCGGCCCGACGTGCTGACGACGCTCGCGGACAAGCCCGAGCTCACCGACGAGATCGTCGCCAAGCTGAAGGACGCGACCGAGACCTTCAAGCAGACGTTCCAGGGCTAGTCGGAGCACTTTCGAACTCATGGCCAGTCAGCGCGAGATCCGGCGCCGCATCACCTCGGTCCGCAACATCAAGCAGATCACGCGGGCGATGCAGTTCGTGGCCGCCTCGAAGCTCAAGCGCGCGCAGGACGCGACTTTGGCGTCGCGCCCCTACGCCGCCAAGATCGACGAGGTCCTGGCGGATCTCGCGGCGGTGCTGGGCGCCGACGATCACCCGTTGCTCGCCAAACGTGAAGGTGGCGCACGGCTGCTCGTGCTGCTGACCAGCGATCGCGGCCTGGCCGGATCACTCAGCACCAACGTCATTCGCCGAGCGTCAGAGGAGATCACCGCGGAGAGCGGTGAGTTGAAGGTCGTCACGGTTGGGCGCAAGGGCCACTCCGCGATGCGCCGCGCCCACGTGCCGATCGCCGCGACGTTCGACGGTTTCGGCGAGCGCCCCACGTTTTCATCGGTCATTCCGCTCGCGCGGCTGCTCACCGACGACTTCATCGCCGGCACGTATTCGAGCATTGACCTGATCTATCCGCACTTCGTGTCCACGCTCGTCCAGCGGCCCGTGATCGAGCGGCTGCTCCCCGTAGAGCCGGCCGAGGACACTGAGGGCATTCCCGGCAACCAGTTCATCTTCGAGCCCAACCCGGCCGAGGTGCTCCGCCAGCTCCTGCCGCGCTACGTGGCGACGCGGGTCTACCAGGCCGCGCTGGAGCTGACAGCGAGCTTCTACTCAGCCCAGATGGTGGCCATGAAGAACGCGACCGAGAACGCCCAGGAGCTCATCGAGGACCTGACCCTCACCTACAACAAGGTTCGCCAGGCCAACATCACCCGCGAAATGATCGAGATCGCCACGGGCGCTTCGGCGTTCTAGCGACACAGGAGGTTTGAGGAAAACATGGCAGCAGCCGCCCCCGCGACCGGACGAGTGATTGCGATCACCGGCCCGGTGGTCGACATCGAGTTTCCTGCCGGGCAGCTGCCCGCCATCTTCAACGCGGTCGAAATAGACCGCGGCGGCGGCACCTCGCTGACGTGCGAAGTCCAGCAGCACCTGGGTAACAACTGGGTGCGCACGGTGGCCATGACGTCAACCGACGGATTGGCGCGCGGCACGGACGCGCGCGATACCGGTGGCCCCATCAGCGTGCCCGTCGGCCCGACGACGCTGGGCCGCGTGTTCAACGTCCTGGGCCAGCCCATCGACGAGAAGCCGGCACCCGACACTGACCTTCGTTATCCCATTCATCGCGCAGCGCCCGCGTTCGAGGAGCTGACCACCGCGACCGAGGTCTTCGAGACGGGGCTGAAGGTCATCGACCTGATTGCGCCGTTCGCCAAGGGCGGCAAGGTAGGCATCTTCGGCGGCGCCGGCGTGGGCAAGACGGTCATCATCCAGGAGCTCATCCGCAATGTCGCCCAGGAGCACGGTGGCTACTCGGTCTTCGCCGGCGTCGGTGAGCGTTCGCGCGAGGGCAACGACCTTCTCAAGGAAATGACCGATTCGGGCGTCATCGCCAAGACGGTCATGGCCTTTGGCCAGATGAATGAGCCGCCGGGCGCGCGCCTGCGCGTCGCCCTGACCGGCCTGACCTTCGCCGAGTTCTTCCGCGACGAGGGCCGCGACGTCCTGCTCTTCATCGACAACATCTTCCGCTTCACGCAGGCCGGCTCCGAGGTTTCGGCGCTGCTGGGCCGCATGCCCTCAGCGGTGGGCTACCAGCCCAACCTGGCGACCGAGATGGCCGGCCTGCAGGAACGCATCACGTCGACCAAGACGGGTTCCATCACCTCGCTCCAGGCGGTTTACGTGCCGGCGGACGACTACACCGACCCGGCCCCGGCGACTGCCTTCGGTCACCTCGACTCGACCATTCGACTCGAGCGCTACCTGACCGAGCTGGGCATCTACCCGGCGGTCGACCCGCTGACGTCAACTTCGCGCGTCCTGGACCCGCTCGTCGTGGGTATGGAGCACTACGACACCGCCCAGGAGACGAAGCGGGTTCTGCAGCGCTACCGCGACCTGCAGGACATCATCGCCATCCTTGGTATCGACGAGCTGTCAGAGGACGACAAGGCGCTGGTGGCGCGCGCCCGACGCCTGCAGCGCTTCATGAGCCAGCCGTTCTTCGTCGCTGAGGTCTTCACTGGCCGGACCGGCAAGTACGTGGCGATCAAGGACACCGTGGCGTCGTTCAAGGAGATCCTCGAGGGCAAGACGGACGATCTGCCGGAGCAGGCATTTTTCCTTGCGGGTACGCTCGACGACGTGCGCGAGAACGCGAAGAAGCTGAACGCCTAAATGCCACTCCTCCTCCAGATCGTCACGCCCGAGAGGCAGGTCTTCTCGGCAGAGGTCGATTCGGTCGTCTGTCCGGGCGTCGAAGGCGAGCTGGGCGTGCTGCCGCACCACGCGCCGCTCTTGACCACGCTGGGCGTGGGTGAGCTGCGCATCCGGCGCGGTGGCGCGGAGGAGTTCTTCGCCATCGCCGGCGGCTTCCTCCAGGTCCGGCCCGACAGGGTCGTGGTCATGGCCGAAACGGCCGACATGGCGTCGGAGATCGATCTCGAGAAGGCCAACGAAGCACGCCGCGAGGCCGAGCGGGCGCTCGCCGAAGGCTTCGAGGAGCCGGCCGACCTGGCCCGCGCTCGGGCCGCATTGCAGCGTGCTCTGCTGCGCATCCGCGTCGCCGAGCGCCATCGTCGGGAGGGACCGCGTTCGCGCGGCTAGAGGAGTGGCCGATCGTCTGTTCCACTGGGAATACCAAGAGCTCC
>JARXKQ010000224.1 GCA_030271555.1 Chloroflexota bacterium
CGATCTCGACGAAGCGAAACCCGAACTGCGACTCATATGCGAAGTTCAGCGAGTCAAGCAGGACCTGGAGCGCCAGGCTGCCCTGATCGCGGTCGTAGCCCTGCTCGCGGTACGAAGTGGCGGAGACGGACGAGGGCAGTGCGCCAATCCGCGGATGGCCGTCGATCAGCTCGAGCTGCTCGTCCTCAGGCAATGTCCGCGCCAATTCTTCGCCGCGCGTCAGCGCGTCGTCCCAATCGCGGAAATCGCCAGCGGCCAGCCGATCAACGAAGCGCGGCGCGTTCTCGAAGAGCATCTCGAGCGTCGCGCGGTCGGGCCGCATCGCTTTAGGAGCCGCGGTAGGTCGTGAGCGAGTACGGCGCCAGCAACAACGGCACATGCCATGAGCGCGACGCGTCGTCGACGACGAAGGTGATCGCCACTTCCTCGAAGAACGCTCCGTTGAGGCTGAACGTCAGGCGGTAGCGGCCCACCTTGAGCGGCCCTTCCAACAGGCGCCTGATCCTGCCGTCGCCGTCGGTGATCGCCTGGCCTACCGGAACGTTGCCATCCAGGTTGGTCAGACGTACTGGGATCCCCGTTGCAGGTTGACCCGAAAGGGCATCCAAGAGATGCGTCGAGATGGTGGGCTGTTCGGCCATTGGTGGCTTCCCTCAGCGGTGAGTCGTCTACCCTTCCCGGCCATGGGCGAACTTTCGATTCGGGTAGGCGATCTGAACTTTACCGCCCGCTGGGAGGCTGCCGCGCCGAAAACTCGGGACGCGCTGCGACCGCTACTGCCGCTGCGTTCGAAGTTGATCCACTGCAAGTGGAGCGGCGAGGGCTGCTGGATCCCCTTCGGCGACGACAAGCTGCCGGTGGGCTACGAGAACCACACCTCGCACCCGGCACCTGGCCAGATCATCGTGTACACGGGCGACCTGTCCGAAGGCGAGATCCTGATCGCGTACGGCGGTGTCACGTTCTCGTCGTTGCTGGGCCAACTGGCGGGCAACCATTTCGCGACGATCGTGTCGGGCAGTGAGCAGCTGCGCGAGATGGGCCGGCGCGTTTTGTGGGAAGGCGCCCAGGACATCGTCATCGAGGAGCTGCCCTAGTCGCGTGGCCGATTTGATCATCCGCGGCGGCACAGTGGTGAGCGCCGCCGGTCGCCAGACCGCGGACATCGCCGTCGAGAGTGGCCGCATCGTCGCCTTCGCGCCCCAACTGCCCGCGGACGCGGAAGCGCGCGAGGTCGACGCGAGCGGCCTCCTCGTGTTGCCCGGCGTCGTCGATGTCCACACGCACACTCGCGTCGCATCTGACGAGCATCCTGATCGCTTCTTCCAGGATTCCGTCGCGGCCGCGTTCGGTGGCACGACGACCTTCCTGGCGTTCAACAACCCCGGCACGGGATCCGAGCAAACGGGCTCGCTGCCGACTGACGCAAACGCCTGGCGCAGGCAGACCGACTCCGACTCCGCCATCGACTACGGGTTGAACCTGGTGCTCCAGCCCGCCCACGCCGACAAATTGCCGACCGAGATTCCGCAGGTCGTCGACATGGGCGTGCCGACGTTCAAGGCGTTCATGGTCTACGACTTCGGGCTGTCGTCGGCGGCAATCGCGGTTGCTCTGCGCGCGGCGGCGCGGTCGCACGGCATGCTCATGGTCCATGGCGAGGACCGCGCCGCACTCGAGGCCAACATCGCGCGCCTTAAGGCGCAGGGCAAGACCCAGCCGCGCTTCCACGCCGAGTCGCGGCCGCCCTACGTAGAGGCCGCCGGGACGCGCATGGCGATCGACATGGCACGCAACGAGGACGCGCCGCTGTACCTCGTGCACCTCTCGTCGCAGGCGGCCCTGGCGGAGATCGTGGCTGGGCGGGAGGTCGGTGGCCGGGTGTTCGTCGAGACGTGTCCGCACTTCCTGGTGCTCGACGAGTCGCGCTACGAGCTGCCTGACGCGGACTGTGCGCGCTTCATCATCTCGCCGCCCCTCCGCTCACCGGCCGACCGCGCCGCTCTCTGGGCCGCCCTGGCCGACGGCACGCTCAATGTCGTCTCGACCGATCACGTGCCCGACACCGTCGCCGAGAAGCGCGGCTGGGACGTGTGCTTTGACCAGATCAGCAACGGCGCGCCGGGCATCGAGACGCTGCTCGCCCTGGTCTACAGCGAGGGCGTGCAGCGCGGCCACATCACCGTGGAGCGGATGGTCGACGTGCTCTCAACGACTCCCGCGCGACTCTTTGGCATGCCGCATAAGGGCGCGATCGAGGTCAACCGCGACGCCGACATCGTCCTGTTCGACCCGCAGGAGCGGCGCACCGTCACCCAGGCAGAGCTGCACCACACGAGCGACTACACGCCGTACGAGGGCCGCGCCGCCAGCGGGATCGTTCGCTCCACGATCGTGCGCGGCGAGTTCGTCGTGCGCGACGGGCACTTCGTTGGCCGCCGTGGCCACGGCCAGTTCCAGGAGCGTACGCTCCAGTAGTGCACGATCCGCAGCATTCGGGCTTCCCCACGCAACCGACGTCCGGCTGGTCGCCACCACAGATCAGTTCCGCGCAGTGGGGCAGCCCGCCACCGGCACCGCCGCGTTCACGCCGTAACCTCTGGATCGTCGCCGGAGTCGTCGCTTTGCTGTTGGTGCTCGCTGTCGGGTCGTGCGCGCTCTTACTGAAGGACGTCGGCGACATGCTTACGCCCGGGTTGAAGGTCGTCCAAGGATCGGGCGGCCAGATCGACTCCGTTCACGTCAACAACTTCAACGGCCACACCACCATCACCTTCCAGGCGGCCATTGGCATTGACTTCTCGGATGGCCCGAGCCTGGCGTGCAACGTGGTCAGGCCAGCACTGGCGACGACAGCTGCGCGCGACACAGCTTGGGTGATCGTCAATCGGGCCGGCGACATGATCGCCTCGAACGAGACGCCGTGCTAGTCGAGCTCCGCGTAGGCGGGGATCGTCAGGAACTCGACGAAGTCGTCTGAGAGCGCGACCTGCTCGAAGAGCGCCGCCGCACGCGGATGCTGCACCCGCCATGGCGACAGCTCGGCCAGAACCTGCTCGCGGCTGAACTTGCCCGCCTTCACCCACTGCCAAACCTGCGAGCGCGAGATCTCGGCGGTCGCCGCGTCCTCCATCAGGTTGTCCAGCGCCGCGGCGCCGGTCCCTTCGAGCCACGCATCGATGTAGCGCACGCCGACGGACACGTTGGTCGCCAGGCCAGCCGCGGTGATCTCGCCGCCCGGAACCGCGAAGTCGAGCAGCGCCTCAGCGGTGGAGTGGATGTCCTCGCGCTGGCGGTATTTCTGATTGGGTCGG
>JARXKQ010000225.1 GCA_030271555.1 Chloroflexota bacterium
GGGCAGGCTTCGCCTTGGGTTCGGCCTTGGCCTTGGCGGCATCCTTCGCGTTTCGTGCAGCCTTCGCCTTCGCTGGCTGCTCCGAGTCGGCCGTTGCCGGCTCATCGACGACTGCGGCGGGCTCAGCGGCCGGAGCGGTATCTACGACCGCCTCAGCGAGCGCGGCGGGTGCCGCGGCCGGGCGCGGCGGCGCCTGGTCGGAGCGAATGTCGATGCGCCAGCCGGTGAGCTTCGCCGCGAGACGCGCGTTCTGGCCTTCGCGACCAATCGCCAGCGACAGCATTCGCTCAGGCACGGTCACGCTGGCGATGCGGTTCTCTTCATCGATGTCGACGCGAACGACCTGCGCCGGGCTGAGCGCGTTGGCGACGAAGACGGCGGGGTCCTCGTGCCACGGGATGATGTCGATCTTCTCGCCACCCAGCTCGGCCACGACGGCCTGCACGCGACCGCCGCGCTGACCGACCGTTGCGCCAACCGGGTCCAGCCCCTCCTGGCGGCTGAAGACGGCCACCTTGGAGCGCGACCCGGCCTCGCGCGCAATGGCCTTGACCTCGACCGTCCCGCCGTGAATCTCGGGCACTTCGAGCTCGAACAGGCGGCGCAGGAAGTTCTTGTGGGTACGGCTGACGTAGATCAGCGGGCCCTTGGTGGTGCGCCGGACCTCGAGCACGTAGGCCTTTACGTGCTGGCCGATGCGGTAGTGCTCGCTCGCGCTCTGATCGGTGACCGGCAGCACGGCTTCGGCGCGGCCAACGTCGAGGATCACGCCGCGCGGCTCGACCCGCGACACGGTCCCGGTGATGATCTCTGACTCGCGCTGGGCGTACTGTCCGAAGACTTGCTCCCGCTCCACTTCGCGCAGGCGCTGGCGAAAGAGCTGTTGGGCCATCTGGGCATGGACCCGGCTCATCTGGCTGGTGTCGATGTCCTGAAGCTTGACCAGCTCGCCGATCTCGGCGTCGGCCTTTACCTTGCGGGCCTCCTCGAGGGTGAACTCCGTCTGGGCGTCGAGCACTTCCTCGACGGCGCGCATCGCCCTGAAGCCCTTGAAGCCGCCGGAGATCTCGTTGAACTCAACGTAGACATTCTCATTGCCCGGAGTCGCGCGTCGATATGCCGACTGGATGGCGTCGGCGAGGCTGGCGACGAGCTGCTCACGCGGAATGTTCTTCTCCGCGTTGAGCTGCAGGAGCGCGCCAAGAGTCTCTCGGTCCAAGTGCGCCCTCCTTTCAGTCGACCCTGAGGCTCCCCCGCTGGCGAGGTGGTCCCGCCGCATAAATAAACGTGGGGGTCACCCACGTTCAGCGGCGGCCAAAAATATCGATCCAAAGTATACACGCGAAGGTCACGCCGCCCGACCGGCGGGCTGGATCAGTAGGCGCGAGCGAAGAGGACCCGGCGCTCTGACGGCTTGCCGTCGACAAGGCACTTGCCGGCCTCGTCGGGCGAGTCGAAGGGGATGCACCGGATCGTCGCGCCGGTGTCGGCGTTGACCTGCTTTTCGCACTCCCGGCTGCCGCACCACGGCGCCAGCAGAAAGCCGCCGTCCGTGTCCAGGATTGATTTGAACTCGTCGTAGGTGTCGGCGTTGTGGGTGTTGGCAGAGCGGAAGTCGAGCGCGCGCTGGAAGAGGCTGTGCTGGTAGTCGGCCAGGCGCGCGGGCAGCTCGGCGGCCAGGGCGGTCAACGCGATGGGTTGCTTGTCGCGATCCACGCGCCGAACCAGCACGCCGCTACCGGAGGCGACGTCGCGCGGCCCAATCTCGAGCCGGTAGGGCACGCCGCGCAGCTCCCAGTGGCTGTACTTGAAGCCGGGCGACTCCTCGCGCCAATCGACCTTGACGCGCAGTGGTCCGGACGCGGTCATCACGTCCGCCAGAGACTTCTGCACCGACTCGATCGCCTCAGCGACCACGCGCCGGTCCTCCTCGGACCGAAAGATGGGCACGATCACCAGCTGTGTGGGCGCGAGATTTGGTGGCATCACCAGGCCGGAGTCGTCGCCATGAACCATGACGACGGCGCCGATCATGCGCGTCGTGAAACCCCACGATGTGCCGTAGGGGTGCTGGAGCTTGTTCTCGCGATCGAGAAATTCGATGCCGGCGGCCTTGGCGAAGTTCTGGCCAAGCATGTGGCTCGTGCCCGCCTGCAGCGCCTTCTTATCGGCCATCATCGCTTCGATGGTGTGGGTGTAGTCGGCGCCGGCAAACTTCTCGCTGTCAGTCTTGCGGCCGCGGATTACCGGAATGGCGAGCCAGTCCTCGCACGCTGAGCGGTAGCCCTCGAGTCCCGTGGCGACCTCGTCCGCGGCTTCCTGCTCAGTGGCATGGAAGGTGTGCGCCTCCTGCCACAGGAACTCAGTGGTGCGCAGGAAGAGTCGCGTGCGCAGCTCCCAGCGGACCACGTTGTTCCACAGGTTGAACAGCAGTGGCAGGTCGCGATATGAGTGGACCCAGTCCTTGACCTTCTCCGCGATGATCGCCTCGCTCGTCGGCCGGATCGCGAGCCACTCGCTCAGCTCCTCGCCGCCGGCATGCGTCACCCACGCAACCTGCGGGTTGAAGCCTTCGACGTGGGCCGCTTCCTTCTCGAGCAGGCTCTTGGGCACGAACAGCGGGAAGTAGACGTTGTCGTGGCCGGTGCGCTTGATGTAGCGGTCGAGCTGGTCGCGCAGCGACTCCCACATCGCATAGCCGTACGGCCGGATGACCATGCACCCGCGGACCGGGGAGTAATCCGCCATCTCCGTCTTGAGGACGACGTCGTTGTACCAGCCCGGAAAGTCTTGCGACTGGGGCGTGATGTCGGAGACGAATCGGCTCTTCTGATCGGTCACGGGCGCGAATGCTAGCGCAGCCGCCTTCATGGGCCAGCCGCGGCATTCAGAGCGGCCGTGTCGGCCATATCGACGCGCAGAGGGCTAACAAGTGAACTCGCGCACCGGATGCGCTGACGGCCAGCGTGGCTCCTGTGCTCGACCGACCAAAACGACCCCCTCGACCGGCAAGAGCCCCTCGGTGACGATATGGCCGACAGCAGCGCGGTTGATCAGCTCACTTTGTTGGCGGCCGAGCCATACCGCTGCGCGACGTAGTCGTCGAGGATGCCGATGAACTCCTTGACCAGCCCGTCGCCGCGCAACGTGGTGCGCAGCGCGCCATCGACGAACACCGGCGCGACCGGTTCCTCGAACGTGCCCGGGAGCGAGATGCCGATGTCAGCGTGTTTCGACTCGCCCGGGCCGTTGACGACGCAGCCCATGACCGCGACGCGCATCTCTTCG
>JARXKQ010000226.1 GCA_030271555.1 Chloroflexota bacterium
GTGGGTCAAGGAGCCCGACGGCACCCTCGTCCAGTTCGGCGTGCGGCCGCTCCTCCCAGACGAGATCGAGGCCTACAACTCAGCCAGCTGAGGCTGGCCTGTGCGTCGGGACTAGTTGTACGAGGAATTCGAGCCGGGCGGCGAGTAGACGCCGGCGTTGGCGTAGCGCGACTCGTCGGCGTATGAGACGAAGCGGGTCTGGCGCTTGCGGAAGTAGAGCTTCGTCTCGCCGGTCGGACCATTTCTGTGCTTGGCCAGGCGCAGGTTGATGATCTCGCCCTCCGGGTCATCGTCCTCGCCGCCGCGCTCCTTCTCACGCCACAGGAACATGACAAGGTCAGCGTCCTGTTCGATTGAGCCTGACTCACGCAGGTCGCTGAGACGCGGCTCCTTGCTCTCGCGCATCTCAGCCTGGCGCGACAGCTGCGACAGCGCGACCACGGGGACCTGAAGCTCGCGCGCGAGTGCCTTGAGACCGCGGGTGATCTCGCTCACTTCCTGGACGCGGTTGGAATCGCGCGACTGAACGGTGCTCTGCATCAGCTGCAGGTAGTCGATGATGATCAGGTCGAGACCGCTCTCAGCCTGGAGTCGACGCGCCTTGGTGCGCAGCTCCATGGTGCTGATGTTGGGCGTGTCGTCGATGAAGACGGGGGCTTCCGCCAGCGCGCTCATCGCCGGGGCGAGCCGGGTGAAGTCCATCTCCTCGAGAAAACCCGTCCGCAGCCGCTGGCTGTCAATGTTGGCGACCGATGACAGCAGGCGCAGCACCAGCTGTTCCTTGCTCATCTCGAGCGAGAACACGCCGACCGTCTTGCCCTCGCGCACCGCGGCGTGCTCTGCAAAGTTGAGCGCGAGGCTGGTCTTGCCGATGCTGGGCCGTGCGGCGAGGACGATCAGGTCGCTCTTCTGGAGGCCGCTCGTCAGGGCGTCGAGGTCGGCATACCCGGTGCGAATGCCGCTGATCTCGCCCTTGTGCTGGTGCAGGTAGTCCAGCCGGTCATAGGCGTTATAGAGGAGCGACTTGAGCGCCTGGAAGCCGCTTTCGACGCGGCGTTCACTGACGCCGAAGAGCTCCTGCTCCGCCTTGTCGATCGCCTCGCTCACGTCTGCTGAGTCGTCGTAGCCAATTGCCGCGATCTTGCCGGCGGCACCAATCAGGTTGCGCAGCACGGCCTTGCGCTCAACGATCCGGCCGTAGTGGATCGCGTTGACCGCGGTGGGCGTCAGGTTGATGAGCGACGTCAGGTAGGCGCTGCCGCCCACGCTCTCCAGGGCAGCGGCGCGCTCGAGCGCCTCAGAAACCGTGACGATGTCGACCGGCTCGCGCCGTTCATACAGCTCGAGGATCGCCTCATAGACCCGGGCGTTGGCCTGGCGATAGAAATCCTGTGGGCGCAGGAAGTCGGCGACCTCGATGACCGCGTCTCGATCGATCAGCAAAGCACCAAGCACCGACTGCTCGGCCTCGATCGACTGCGGCGGAAGGCGGTCTATGGACAACGCGGTTCTCCAGCGGTGATTGCGTTGCGCCGATCTTGTTCCCTCGCCCGACTTGAGGCGATGGGCTTATCCGGAAAACTCTTCCCCTATTTGTCCGACGGGTGTGGAACCCGTGTGGACGATGTGGGTTAGTCGACGCGGCGGATGACGCCGACGAGCTTTCCCTGGATGCGCACGTCCTCGTAGTACATGGGCTCGTAGCGCTCGTTCGCCGGCTGGAGGCGGATGCGGCCCTTCTCGCGGAAGAAACGCTTGAGCGTCACCCCGTTGTCCTCGACCTGGGCGACCACAATGTCGCCGTCGTGCGCGGTTTGCTGCGGCCGGATGACGACAAAGTCGCCGTCCGTGATGTGGGCATCGATCATCGAGTCGCCGCGCACCTTGAGCACGTATGCGTCGCCATTTGAAAGCGCGTCAGGCACGGTGAGCGTCTCTCTTGCGTCCTGGTAGGCCTCGATTGGTCCACCGGCGGCGATCTCACCGATCACCGGCAATGCGTGTGAATCGCGGTTCGTTACCTGCGGCGCGACCGCCCCATTTGATCCGGCGCGAATCGCCGCGCTTGGCGTCAGCCGAAGTGCGCGCGACGCGCTGGCGCCACGTTCGAGCATCCCCTCACGCTCGAGCGCCTGCAGATGGTGATGAACGGCCGATGTGGACGCGAGATCCACTGCCTGGGCAATCTCGCGCACCGACGGCGGGTAGCCGCGCTGGCGGGTCGTTGTGGCGATGTATTCGATGATCCGCTGCTTGCGGGCGGCGTCGTGCTTGGTCACAGCGCCTCCTTCCACGCGTGACGATACCGAACGCCTGTTCTGTTGTCAACTCAAAATCGCGCCCTGGCGGGGCGGCAGCGCACGTGGCAGAAACCCGCGGCGGAGCCAGCCAATAGGAACATCGTCGTCACGAGCGGCACGACGGACGAGGCGAAGGCGTCGGCGACGGGTCGTTGAGGGGTGCAAAGGGGACGCTCGCCTATACTCGGTCGTCCGATGGCTCGTTCTCAGCGGCGTCGCGGCGGTGGCCTGCTGCGCATCCTCAACCTACTGCCCTTCCTGCCTCTGGCAGGCAAGGCGCCGCTGTATGCGCGCCTGCTCTGGTCGCTCGCGACGGATGCGCGCGTACCGGCATCACGCAAGGCGCTGCTTGGCCTCGCCGGCGCGTACATCGTCTCGCCGCTCGACCTGGTTCCAGAGTGGATTCCCATCGTGGGCGCGATCGATGACGTCGCGGTCATGGTCCTGGCGATCGACGTCTTCCTCGAGGGATTGCCCGAGGGGTTGGTCGCCGAGAAGCTGGTGGAGCTGGGGATCCCACCGAGCGAGCTCGAGGACGATCTGGCGCGCGTGCGGCGCATGGTGCCGCGGCCGGTCCGGGCACTGGTTGCGCGCGTGCCCTTTTTGCTCGATCGGGTGTTCGAGCGCATCAATGAGAGTGGAGTCGACAGACAGTTGCGCGCGGCGATTGAGGCGCGCATGCCCAGCAGTGAAGGAAACGCGGCTTGAAAGTAATTCTGACCTCGGATGTAGAGAAGATTGGCAAGAGCGGCGAGATGAAGGAGGTTGCCGAGGGCTACGCGCGCAACTTCCTGCTGCCGCGCAAGATGGCCGTGCCGGCAACCGGCGGCGCGTACCGCGCCTGGCAGCACGACATCGCGTCGCGCGAAGAGAAGCGCATCAGGGAACGCGAAGAGGCCGAGATCGCTGCGCAGCGCATCTCGTCGACAACGCTCACCATGGGCGTCAAGGTTGGCGAGGGCGGCAAGCTGTACGGGTCGATTGGCG
>JARXKQ010000227.1 GCA_030271555.1 Chloroflexota bacterium
GGTGATCGGCAACAGCGTGAGGACACTCGCCCTCCGCGCCCACGAGACCGGCCCGGTCGAGGCAGAACCGTACGGGCAGGTTCTGTAGGGCGACGTCGTGCACGACCTGGTCGTAGGCGCGCTGCAGGAAGGTCGAGTAGATCGCCACGAACGGCCGCAGCCCACCCAGCGCGAGACCCGTCGCCATCGTCATCGCGTGCTGCTCGGAAATGCCCACGTCGTACATGCGCCCCGGGTACGCCTCGCCGAACTTGGCTAGGCCGGTGCCGGTGGGCATGCCGGCAGTGATGGCAACGATGCGCGGGTCGTCCTTGGCGAGCGCGATCAACTCGGCCGACGCGACCGCGGTGTAGTTGGGCGCCTTCTTCTTTTCCGCGACGGCCTGAGCCATTGACGGTGTCGCCTCGCCGTCGCCGTTGCCCGTCACCGCTGCCGGCGATGGCGCGCCCATCTGGCCGCCAGGCACAACTGTCATGGGCGGCAGCGCGGCGCCGTGAAAGCTCACCTGGTCGGCGACGGCCGGCTGATAGCCGCGGCCCTTCTGAGTTCGGACGTGGACGATGACCGGGCCATCAATGTCGCGCAGCGCGCGCCTGAGGACGTTGTTCAGCGCACGCAGGTTGTGCCCCGGCACAGGCCCGACATACGAGATGCCCAGGTCCTCGAAGAGCTGGCCGGGCTGGGCAAATGACAGGACGGAAGATCGGATTCGCTTGGACAGTTCGAGCGCAGGCTTGCCGACCAGCGGCAGCGCGCCGACGACGTCCTGGTAGACGCGCTTGCCGCCGCGGTACGTGCGCGACAGCTTGATGCGCGACAGGTATTGGCTGAGCGCCCCAACCGTGGGCGAGATGCTCATCTCGTTGTCGTTCAGGACGATCAGCATCTTGGTCCGGCGCTGGCCGATGTCGTTGAGCGCCTCGAGCGACATGCCGCTGATCAGCGCCGCGTCGCCCACGACGACCACGATCTTCTCCTTGGTGCCCTTCTGCTCCCGGGCAAGGGCGAGTCCCTCAGCGATGCTCAGGCCCGTGCCGGCGTGACCGCCGTCCATGACGTCGTGCTCGCTCTCGGTCCGGCGCGGGAAGCCGCCCACACCACCGATTGACCGCAGGGTGCCGAACTTCTCCAGCCGACCAGTGAGCAGCTTGTGGGCGTAGGCCTGGTGGCCGGTGTCCCAGACAAGTCGGTCGGTGGGCGAATCGAGGTTGCGATGCAGCGCCACAGTGAGCTCGATCACGCCCAGGCTGCTGCCCAGGTGGCCGCCCGTTTTGGCGACGGTCGCGATGATGGTGGCGCGCAGCTCGGCGCACAGCAGCTCGAGCTGCTCCTCGTTCATCTTGCGCAGGTCGCGCGGGCCGGACAGGTTGGCCAGGAGGGTCAAGACGGTCTCCGCTGCGGGTTCGGA
Organism: Chloroflexota bacterium; assembly: GCA_030271555.1. Taxonomy (GTDB): domain Bacteria; phylum Chloroflexota; class Limnocylindria; order Limnocylindrales; family CSP1-4; genus JALYGJ01. The sequence continues at coordinate 1,409 of JARXKQ010000227.1, forward strand.
ACAGGGACGAGCGTGGGCGCCAGCGTGTGGTGCGTGATTCTATCGTTGCCTTCGGTGCCGGCGGGTGCGACCATCCGCAGACTCGTTCAGAGACAGCCCATCACTCGAACACCGGCATCCATCGCAGCCGCACTGCTTTGCGTCTCAGCGGTCGCTTGCGGTGGATCGGGCGGACCCGCCGGATCGAACGGCCCATCTGCGGGTCCCCCTACCGCCACTCCGTTGCCCCAGCAGACGACGCCCATCGTGGCCGGCGGCTGGTCGGGCACGATCACGGTCCATGCGGTGATGAGCAGCGACACCACCCAGACGTCCGAGTCAGGCGATCCGGGCAGCGTCTATCACACGACAACGACCGACCACGGCATCATCCAGCTCGATGCGAGCGACGTTCTGACCGTCAGCGGTGCCGACGACGAGGAGTCCGCGATCTACGGCATCGGCTCGGTCGACCTGACGGGGCCCGCGAGCAATAACGGCACCACGCTCGAGCGGACGGTGATCACATCTGATGAGTACAACGCGCTCGGCTGCCACTACACCGACGAGGTGGGCACAGAGGTGGCCGGCTCGTGGAGCCAGAGCGGCCACGCCCAGGTCAGCATCAGGTTTTCAGAGGACGGGTCGTACGAGTTCACGGTCAGCGCGTCGAACGCCGATCCGGTCACGGGCGAGTACACGAATCCCAGCCTGCCCAAGCGGCTATGGGAGACCTACACGATCCTTGCCGGCGCGGCCAAGGATTGCCCCGGGCCCGGCATTGAGCAGCACGACACTGAGGGTCCAATCATCGACTGGGCCAGCTCCGTCGCGAATTCCAGCACGATGGGTGGTCAGATCGATCCCGCGAATCCCGGCTCGGTGGTGGAAGGGTCGACTACCTTCGAAGTCACCCTGCCCGACGCAACCGTCACGGTGAGCTGGCACCTCGTGCACGACGGTCCGATCGTCGTCACACCGACGGACTTCCCGGCAGAGTAGTTAGCCGGGCTCCTCGGTCTCGCCCAGCGATAGGTCGAGCGCGCGGACCTTGCCGCCGGCCTGCTCGACGAGACGCTGGAAGCGCAGCTCGGCCTCGTTCAGCATCTTCTCGCAACGCCGCTGGAGCAGCGTTCCCTGCTCGAACAGCGCGATCGATTCCTCCAGCGGCAGGTTGCCCGCCTCGAGCTTCTCGACCGTGGCCTTGAACTCGGCCAGCGCCTTGTCGAATGGCAGCGCCGCGATGCGTTGCTGCTCGGCGTCCACGTTCACGAGCCGGAGTCTCGCACGGTCTCGACGCGCGCGCCGATCTCGCCGCGCTGCAGCCGGACGCTGATCGCTTCGCCCTGCCTGGCGTTGCGCGCGTCTGTCAGCACGGCGCCGTCCTCGGCGCGCACGATCGAGTAGCCGCGTTCCAAGGTGGCGTACGGGCTGAGTGCGTTGAGGGCGGCCTGCTCACGAGCCAGCGCTCCCCGGGCGATGGCAATGGTCCCCGCGATCAGGCTCGGCAGGTCATCGCTGGCACGGCCCAGGCTGGTGCGTTCGACTTCGAGACGGCGTGCGATAAGGCCTGCGGCGCGGTCGAGTAGGTTGCCGATGCGTTCGCGATCGGCCGTGATCTGCGCCTGCGGGTGGCGCGCCTCCAGAGCGCGGGCCTCGGTGGTCAGTTGTTGTCGGAGGCTGACAAGCGTTTGGTTAAGCGCCCCGTTGAGGCGTGACCCCAACTGACTGACGCGCGCCAATTCATCGACGCGCGCCGGGACGATGAGCTCCGCCGCGACGCTCGGCGTGGGCGCGCGGACGTCCGCGGCAAACTCAGCCAGCGTCACGTCTGTCTCGTGGCCAACGCCGACGACGATGGGGCACGGGTGCGCGGCCACCGCGCGGACGACGCTTTC
>JARXKQ010000228.1 GCA_030271555.1 Chloroflexota bacterium
GGTCGAGCCTGTCGATCCCTATTCCAGCCAGACGACGCGCGTGACGCGTTATTCCCAGGGGCCCGCCGCCATCCTCGAGAAGGTGCTGATCCTGATCTTCAGCCTGATCGAGCTCGTGATCGTTCTGCGCATCGTCTTGCTGCTTCTTGCGGCGCGCCAGGGCAACGACCTCGTCCAGGGCATCTACAGCCTGAGCGAGTTCTTTGTGGCTCCATTCCGCGGCATCCTGCGGATCGACGAGGTCCAGGCCGGCATTGCCGCCCTTGATTTCGGCGCGATCGTGGCGCTGGTCGGCTGGCTGATCATCGAGGTAGTCGTCATCGCCGCCATGCGCCTATTCCGTCCGACCGCCAGGGCCTGACCGTTCGTCTCGGCTTCCGCGATAATCGGCGCCCTAGGAGGGTGCCACTTGACCGCGACTGGTCTGTCGACCAACAAGCAGGAATATCGTCAGCGCCTCGATGAGCAGCCCGATGAGCGCATCGACGGCTGGGCGGCGGAGCTGATGCGCGACATGTCCATTCGCCTTGGTGTGCGCAAGGTCCTCGCGGAGCTGCGCCATGCACTCAAGATTGACGACGCCGGACTGACGCGCCTCTTCACCGCCGGCGGCGGGCCCGCCGCTGCGGTTGGCAAGACCGCGGAGGGCGAGCTGATGATGCCTGCGATCTCACTGCGCTTCCTGGTTCCAGGCGCCCGGGCGCTGCTGCCCGACGCGCGCGCCAAGCTCACCGAGTACCTGGTCGAGTCCTTCGACGAGCTGGTCTACATCTAACTCGGTCCGTCTCCCGTCCGGCCATGGCGCGTTCACTCAGCGCGCTGCGCCTCGTTCATCCGTTCCCGTCGCTCCTTAACAGCGCGCTCGTCCTGGGGCTGGCCCTGCAGGCCGGCGCGGACGTGGCGCGGGCGACGCTCCTCGCGGCCGGAATGCTGGGCATGCAGTTCTGTATCGGGACGGTCAACGATCTGTTCGACGAGAGCGTCGACCGCGCCGCCAAGCCGTGGAAGCCCGTCGCGTCCGGTGTCATAAGTCGCCGCGCGGCTTGGGCCGTCGCGCTGGCCGCCGGCGGGGGAGGGTTCGTCCTTGCGGCCGCGTGCGGTCCGATCATCGCTCTCGTGTGGTTGGCGATGCTGGCGTGCGGCCTCCTGTACGACGTACGACTCAAGGCGACCGCGTGGGCGTGGCTGTGTTTCTCGGTCGCGTTCGCGATCCTGCCGGTGTTCGCCTGGTTTGGCGCGGCCGGCCAGCTGCCACCGCGCCCTGAGTTCCTGCTGCCGCTGGCGGCGCTGGCCGGCCCGCTGATCCAGATCTCGAACGGTCTGTCCGACCTGGAACGTGATGCGGCCGCCGGACTGCCTACGCTCGCGACGCGCCTGGGCCGGCGTGGCTCGCTGATCCTCATCGGCGTCCTTCTGGTCGTGGTTCACGGCCTCGCCTGGCTGACTCTGCCGCACGCGTCGCCAATTTCGTTATTGCAGCTTGCCGCAGCCTCGACGATTGGCCTGCTGGGGCTCGGCCTATCGGCCAGCCGGCGGCCAGCCTGGCGCGAAATCGGCTGGATGGTCCAGGCAGTCGCGATTGCGCTGTTGGGCCTGGCCTGGTTGTCGGTAATAGCTGGCTAGTGCTCCAGCACCCGCCCGCTGCGGACCACGATGATCGCGTTCTCAAGCCGTAACTTGGCGATCAGCAGGTACTTCGCCAAGTTGGCCCGGTCGGTCTCGCCGATCTGCCCCAGGATCTCGCTCGATCCCAGCACGTGCGCCAGTCGCTCCAGCGCCTCGTTCAAGTCAGCCTTGGCATTCAGCAGGGCGTCGTCGCCTGTGGCGAAGTCCATCCGACCATTCGGCTGGGCTTCCGCGACGGGTTCAGCGTGCTGCACCTCAACCTCGGCCTCCGTGGCTGCTGCGCCCCTGGCCGCACGTTTGCGCGGCTGCGGCCCATCGATCTTCTCGCGCAGCTTGACCAGCGACAGCTCGCCACTCGCGACCTGCTCGGCCAGCCTGCGCCGCTTCTTGGCGTCCTCGACCTTGAGCAGCTCGTAGGCATGCGACAGCGTGTCTTTGCGCAAAGACACGAGCTGCTTGATCTCCGTCGGCGCGCCGGCCAGGCGAAGCCGGTTCTCGACGTAACCCTTGTCCTTGCCGATCTTCTGGGCAAGGCGGCGCACCGAGTAGCCGTGCTCGCGGGTCATGCGGTCGTAGATCATCGCTTCCTCGAGCGGCGAGAGATCCTCGCGCTGCAGGTTCTCGATGATGCCGATCTCGAGCGCGGTCTCGTCATCGAGTTGCTCAATGAGCGCCGGGATGACAGCGAGCTCGGCGATCTTGGCTGCGCGCCAGCGCCGCTCGCCGGCCACCAGTTGGTAGCGCTGGGGCTCGCCGGTGGGTCGGACGAGAATGGGCTGGAGCACGCCGTGCTCGCGCACTGATGAGGCAAGCTCAGCCAGCGCCTGCTCGTCGAAGTTCATGCGCGGCTGATCGGGGTTGGGCGAGATGCGGTCCAGCGGGATGTTGCGAACGCCCAGCGGGCGCTCGGTCCCTTCAGGCGAAATGAGGCTCAGGATGGCCGGTGAGAGCTCGCGCTCCTCGGCCAGGCGCCGCGCCGCGGTGCCGCGGAAATCTGGTCTAGCCAAGTTCGATTACCTCCCGCGCCAGGCCCCGGTAGGCGCGCGCCGCGTCAGTGTTGCTGGCATAAGAGGTCACGGGTCGGCCGACCAGTGGCGCCTCGCCCAGCCTGACGGTCTGCTTGATCATGTTGTCGAAGATGTGGTGATCGCCCATGTCGCGCAGCTCTTGGAGCATGTCGCGGCCAAGAACCGTGCGACCGTCGTAGAAAGTGGGCAGCAGCCCGAGCACGCGCAGGTTCGAGTTCAAGCCCTTCTCGCGGATCTGCTTGATGACGTTCATCAGCGCGCTGAAGCCCTTGAGCGCGTAGTACTGCGTCTGAACCGGGATGATCACGCCGTCGCTCGCCACCAGCGCGTTGAGCGTCAGCAGCCCCAGCGTGGGCGGGCAGTCGATGAGCACGTAGTCGTATGAGTCGGCGCTCGAGGCGCGAAACGCCTCGCGCAGCGTCTGCTCGCGGCCGATCGCGCTGAACAGCTGATTCTCAGAGGCCGAGAGATCGATCGTCGCCGGCGCGACATCGATGCCGGTCGTCTGGGTCTGCTGGATGATCTGGTCGAGGGTGACGTCACCCACGAGCACGTCGCCAATCGCGTGCTCGACGCCGCGCAGGTTGATGCCCAAGCCAACCGAAAGGTTCGCCTGGGGGTCCATGTCG
>JARXKQ010000229.1 GCA_030271555.1 Chloroflexota bacterium
ACGAGAACTCGCGGGGGTCGTTCGGCGTAGTGCTCGACGATCTGCCCGAACCAGACCAGATCTAAGACCGCGAGGCGGTGCGCGACGCCCATCGCCTGAAGCCGCCACAAACGATCAAGCGCGTTACATAACTTACATTATCGGCAGTTGTCGCGGTTGGACCTGAGGGTCCACAGCCCCTATTGCGCGGTCTCAGGGAGTCAACGGAATGAACGGGTTCTCGATCAGCACTCCTTCGATGACTCGGCCGTGTTGCAGGTCCTCAGTGAGTAGGCGGTCTGCGCCGGCGAGCCTGGCAGCCTCGAGTACGAGGGCATCCCAGAATGACAGTTGCTGTGACTCCTCCAGATGTGTTGCAGCGAGGATGATTGCCGGATCCAGGCCGATTACCGGCCATGTCGAGTAGAGGTCGATGACTTCGCGCGCTTCAGCCCGCCCAAGTGGTGGCTGGAGCTTCCTGGTGGCGGCGTAGTAGAACTCTTGCAGCACCTGCGTGCTCAGTGTCCCGCTCCGGGATGCCCACAGCTGGTCCAACCTGGCCCGGGCTATCGGCTGTTTTATCAGCTCTGAAGCGTCATGGGCGTACAGCAGGATGTTGGTGTCGACGAACGTCCTAGCCGCGCTTGGCATTGCGATCGAGCCGCTCGGAGTACAGATCTGGTCTCATCCAGGTCCTTCCGCCGTGGGATTCGGCGCGGGCCATCAGTTCGGTCGCTCGCTGTCGTGCGGCCTCATATCTGTGGTCGTTCGCGACCAACTCAGTGAGCTCCTGGGCGACGAGTCTGCTGACCGAGGTACCGCGCCTCGCGGCCACGACGCGCGCCTCCCGGACCACCTGCTCGTCGAGCTGAATCGTGAGATTTGTCTTCCCCACTCTGAACCTCCACAGTGCACCGCGTGGACCACAGCATATCACGTGGGTCAAAGTAAACTGGAAGCGAGGGCCGGCCGCGCGACCAGCAGGACTTAGAGCTGCTCCTACCGCTCCTCGACGACGAGCAGCGCGCATGGCTGCGCTCGGCGAAGGCGCTCGACGAACCTAGACACCTGTAACGACGAAGCCGACCGCCCCGGCCGCAATGGCCAGCTCGCGGTCATGAGTAGCGAGCGCCAGCCCTGTGATGTCGTCGCGCAGCTCGAGGGCCGTGGCGAGGTGGATCGCGTCGAGGCTGCCAAGAGCAGTTGGAAATGGGTCCGCCGCGCGTTGCAGGATGGCGCTCGACACCGACACAAGGCGAAATGAGCTCAGGGCCTCAAGAATGTCGCCGCGGTATCGGGCGCTTGCCTCATCGCTGAGCCGTTGTGAGATATGAGCACGGTCGATGACTCTGAGGCATTCGACGCGTATCAGCTCGCTTGAGATCGGGGTCAGGGACGGCCAATCGGCCATTGCCCCTGGCTCACCCAGGACTACCGCCAACAAGACTGAGGCGTCGACATAGGTAGTCACCTCCGGGCCCGATCCTCCATGAGCAGCTCGAGCGAGCTGACCGGTAGGTTCGCCGGTGTATAGCGCTTGTTGGCGATCTCCGAGAAGGGTCTTGTGGGTTCGCGAATGACCAGCCGTGATTTGGGTTCGACCGGCACAAGTCGCGCAACCGGCATGTCGTGATCGGTGACCTCTATCGTCTCGCCGGCCTTCACGTCACGCAGGTGGCGCGAGAGATTGTTCTTGAGGTCGGCCACACCTACCTGTTTCATGGCCATATGGTGGCCATATGGTGGCCATTTGTCAACTGGCAGCGGCACCCAGCAGGTCGTCGAGGATCTGGTCGCGGTTCGCGACGCCCAGCGAGAAGTGACCCTGCCCGGCCGCAAGATTGAAGCGAGCGCCGGGGATGTGCTCGGCCAGCCACTGCCCGTGGGACCATGGCACGAGCCGATCGAGCTCGCCCTGCCAGATGTGCACCGGCACGCGGATCGCCGCCAGATCGACGCCCCATGGCTGCACGAACGCCAGGTCGTCATCCACCCAGCCATCGAGCGAGTGCTCCAGTGCCCGGCGCAGGCCGTATGACTCGTGCTCGGCCCACTCCCCTGTCGCCACGGCCTGGTCGGCCGCGGGGAGCGCGTCGCCCAGCTGCGCCACCATGTCCGCGCCGGTGATGTGACGGAATGGCTCGCCTTCGACCGCCAGCAACTCGCGAATCTCCCACTCGCCCGCGAGCGACGCCTGGAACTCGTCGATGTTGATGTCAGCCATGGCGGCGAAGTAGTCGAGCCCCGGCGCGCCCCACGGAGCGATGGTGACGAGCGCGGCCGCGCCCCGGCAGCGATCCGGCAACAGGCCGGCGCAGGCGATCACGTGCGGTCCACCGCCCGACCCACCCACGCTGTAGAAGTCGTCGATGCCCAGCTGATCAAGCAGCTCGACGCTATCGGCCACCGCGGACGCCACCGTGCGCCCTGGATGGCGCGTTGACGTGGCGTAACCCGGGCGCGAATAACCCACTGGCCGCAGTCCATGCGCCTCGACCGCGTCGAACCATGAGCGGTAGCGCGGTGAGTTGCCCGGCGTGCCGTGATGAAACAGGAGGCCCGTCCTAGAGCCGCCGCCGCCAGCCAGGACATCCAATACGCGCCCGTCCGACAACGTGACGGTCATGAACTCCATGCGCCGGAGGCTAGCAGCGGTCACCCCGGTTGATGCATCATCCGCGAATGCTGCGCGCGCGCACCCGCGTGTCCCTGGCGAGCCTCGCAACCCTGGCCGCTCTGCTGGCGATGGCCGCACTCGCCCAGGCGACCTTGGCCGATGAGCCCGGGCCCACTCCCCTGCCCGAAGCGGTCTCCGGCCCGAGCGTGGACACGCTGCTCGCCCTCGCCAGCGGGCTCAGCATGGAGTGCATCACGTTCACCGGCGTTGTGGGCGAGGAGTATTCGTGCCATCGCCAAGTGGTGACGAACGTCTATTACAGCGTCTCCTTCCCGGCTGTTGACCCGCTCGTCCTGCAGGCGTTCGTTTCCGGACCGCTGCCGTGGCCGGAAGATCACGACCAGTTCTTCTTCGATTTCGCGGACCCGTTCTGCGACTTCGCCAGCACGGCGGACGTTGTGGCCTTCATCCCACTGGCGCGCGACGCTGGTGCCGATGGGCTTACGTTCGACGACCGGGCGTGCAGGCTCGCTTCCGACTACAACGCCCCACGAGCGGACATGGCCATGCAGCAGCTGACCGCCTGGGCGAAAGTCGACCCAGCAACGCTCCCAACCCCATTGCCGACGGCCCTCCCGACCGCTCCGCCACCTTTGGCGACACCCACACCAACTCCCAGCGCGGC
>JARXKQ010000230.1 GCA_030271555.1 Chloroflexota bacterium
GATGTGACCTTCAAGCTCACCAACGGCATGAAGATCAATCACGACTTCGTCGTCTACCCGATCGGCGATGTCAGCGGACCGATCGCCGCAGGTCTCAAGGCAGGCCAGGACATCGACCTTGCCGCTCCGGCGGTCTCGGTCTTCCAGGACCTCGCGCCAGGCAAGACGGACTCCAAGAGCGTCAAGCTCGCCGCCGGCACCTACGTCATGGCCTGCTTCATGGTCAGCAAGAACCTCGACGGCACGACCTTCGTGCACCGCGACATGGGGCAGCGCATCACTTTCTTGGTCAAGTAGGGCATCCTCGAGGGCGTGGCCGAGCTGACGTGGCCACGCCCTCGGTCACTTCACGCCGGCTCCCCGACGGCCGGCGAGGCTTCCGCTTCCACGACATGCGCTCGACGGCGTCGATCATGGCCGCCCGCGGGGAGCGGCCGAGGTCATCCAGCGGGTGATGCGTCATGCCAAGGTCAGCTTCACGATCGACCGCTACGTGAAGGTCTACCGGGACGATGTGCGCGAAGCCGTGCAGCGAAACGATGTGCAGGCCGCTGCGCGATGATGGACCGAGCAACAGGAGATCGCCGTTGGAGGCAGCGAACTTGTGAACAAGGGATGGACTTGGTTGCCAGCTGCCGCGTTGGTGACGGTGCCGGGGATTGTGACGGCGCTTGGCCTCATCGACGCATCGGACCCGGTCCGCGCCGTCGCGTACGGAGTAGCGATCGTCGGCGCGGCGTTCCTGCTATCCTGGGCCGCGGAGGTGGTGCAGCTCGACTTCTCCCAGGGCCTTGCCCTGGCGCTCCTCGCGTTGATCGCGATCCTACCCGAGTACGTCGTCGACGCGACCTTCGCTTGGCTCGCTGCCGAGGACCCTGCGTATGCCGGGTATGCGGTCGCCAACATGACCGGCGCCAACCGGCTGCTCATCGGCATCGCTTGGCCGATGGTGATCGTCATCGCCTGGCTGCGCTTCAGAAGGCCTCAAGTGGAGCTCGAGGCCGGGCACGGGCTCGAGCTGGTGGTGCTGCTGGCCGCGACCCTGTATGCCTTCTGGCTGCCCTTCAAGGTCGCCATCAGCCTGCTCGACATGGCAGTCCTCGTCTCGATGTTCGGCTTCTACATTTGGCGAGTGGCGCGCCTTCCGGCGGAACAGCCACACCTGGTGGGGCCAGCGAAGCTGATCGGCAGCCTGGCGCCGCGGCATCGGCGCACCGTAACTGCCCTGCTCGCGATCGGCGCCGTGGTGGCGATCCTGTTGGTCGCCAAGCCGTTCGCCCAATCACTGGTCAACACGGGAGTGGCGCTCGGGATCGACAAGTTCCTGCTCGTCCAGTGGTTGGCCCCGCTCGCCTCCGAGGCGCCCGAGTTCGTGATCGTCGCACTTTTCGCGTGGCGGGGCCAGTCCACCGCCGCCCTCGGTACTCTCGTCTCGTCGAAGATCAATCAGTGGACGCTGCTCGTCGCCATGCTGCCGCTCGTCTACAGCGTTTCCCTGGGGCGCCCCGACGCGCTCCCGCTCGACGATCGACAGCGAGCGGAGATCCTGCTGACCGCGGCGCAGTCACTCTTCGCGGTGGCCTTGCTGCTGGATCTCCGGCTCTCACTCACCGGCGCCGCAGTGCTGTTCGGCCTCTTCGTCACCCAGATGCTGATGCCCGAGACACGCGGCATCGTGACGATCCTCTATTTCGCCCTCACCGCCCTTGCATTGGTGTTGAGCCGTCATCACCTGGGGGCGGCGTTCCACTGGATTCGGCGATAGGCCACTTCTCAGATGGTCCGCCGTGTGCAGCGCAACGACCCCGCCAAACCGCGCGATGATGGACCGAGCGAAGAGGGAGGGCTGACGCGATGGCCGACGACCTGACCGTGACCCGCGAGGGCGACACGCTCGTGATCCGCATCCCCATCAAGACGCCGACGACGAGCGCGAGCGGGAAGACGCTCGTCGTAGCGTCGACCCGCGGCAACCAGAAGACCGGCGTCCAGATCGACGGCAAGGACCTGTACCTGGGCGTGAACGCCTACGTCTACGCCGAGCCGAAGGGCACCAAGTGACCGCGCTCGTCGTCAGAAATGGCTACCCGGTCCCTACGCAATGCCCCGGACCGTCGGCGACGACGCAGCTCCGCCTTCATCTGGCCTCGTAGATGTCCGAGGCGCTGTCAATCCTCGAGATCGGGATCGTTCTGCTCGCGGCTGGGCTCGCCGGCGCAGCGAGCCGGCGCGTCGGCCTGCCCGCAGTGCTCGGCTACCTCATCGTCGGACTAGCCGTCGGCCCGTTCACGCCTGGCTACGTCGCAGATCGTCAGCAGATCCAGGTGCTCGCGGACGTGGGCATCGTTCTGCTCCTCTTCGAGGTCGGTATCGAGCTTGACCTGCGGGCCCTCCGCCGCGAGCCGCGCGGGATCTTTCTCGCCGTCCCGCTCCAGGTGATCATCGTCGCGCTCATCGGCGGTCTTGTGTTCTCGGCGCTCGGCACCGGGCTGCTCGGGGCTGCGACACTTGGGTTGGCAGTCGCAATATCGAGCTCAGTCGTCGTCATCAACATCACGCGGAGTCGTCGCCGGACGACCGATCCGACCACGGAACGGGCTCTCATCGTCTGGGCGGTCCTCCAAGACCTCGTCACCCTCGTCGCTGCATCCCTCCTGGTCGTGTTCCTCTCCCCCAACGGTGACCCCGCGGCCGTCGCGCTGTTCAAAGCTCTTGGATTCCTGATCCTGGCGGCGATCGCCCAGACGCGAGTTCTTCCCTGGATTCTCGCTCGCGTGCAAGACCAACCCGACAGCTTCCTGATCGTCGCGGTATCGACAGCCCTCGCCGCCGCCGGCATCGGTGGAGTCGTGTTCGGCGTGCCGGTCGCGCTCGCTGCCTTCGTCGCGGGACTCTTCTTCTCCCTACGCCCTGAAGCGCAAGCGGCCCGACGCGAAGTGCTGCCCTTTCGGGACCTCTTCGCGGTCATGTTCTTCGTCGCAATCGGGTCATTGGTCGATCCCGCGGCGGTCGCCAGCGAGCCCGGCTGGCTGGTCCTCATGCTTGGACTCGTTGGGTTGAAGGTGGCCATCGTACCGGCGATGGCGGCTCTGTTCCAGGTGCCCGCGCGCCGCCTTCAGCTGGGTGTCGGGCTCGGCCAGATCGGCGAGTTCAGCTTCGTCATCCTCGGCCTCGGGGCGGCGGCAGGGGTGGTGACACGTGGTCAGTTCAGCGCGACGCTGGCCACGGCCGCAATCACGATCGCGGCGTCAGCGGTCGGAGCGCGCCTGTTTCCAAGGG
>JARXKQ010000231.1 GCA_030271555.1 Chloroflexota bacterium
CGCAACACTTTCCAGCATGGAGGTGTAAGCCTGGAAGAGATGATCATTCCTGTTGGCCTTTGAACCACGGGGCGGGCGACTACCTGCTGCTCGTGGGCCGCGTCGCTCCGGAAAAGGGCATCGCCGAAGCCATCGAGGTTGCGCGTCGCTCTGGTCGGCGCCTGGTTGTCGCCGCGAAGGTTTACGACCCCAAGGAACAGCAGATGTTCGACAAGCTGGTCCAACCGGCGATTGACGAGGGCGTCGTTGACTGGCGCGGCGAGGTTGATGCCGCGCAGCGTGACGAGCTGATGGCCGGTGCTCTGGCAACGCTGATGCTGGGCGCCTGGCCCGAGCCGTTCGGCCTGGTCGCGATCGAATCAATGGCGACCGGCACGCCGGTCATTGCGCGCCGTGCGGGTGCCAACACCGAGACGATCCAGCACGGATCGAGCGGCTATCTGATCGACGACATCGACGAGGCGCTGCTTGCCGTCGCCAAGGTCCCCACGCTCAATCGGCGCCAGGTCGCTGCCTACGCGCGCGGCCGCTTCTCGACTGAGCGCATGGTTTCGGAGTACGAGCAGGCTTACGCGATGGTGATGGCGGCCAAGCCAGCCCCGCAGACGGTGCTCATCGACCAAGCTCCAACCGGCCGACTCCGCGTCATCGACCCGGCCGACGAGCTGGACGAGCCCGCCTAGGCACGGATGCATATCGGACTGGCATATCTCCTATACGCGCCGGCTGCCCCAGTTTGTCTGCGGCGCTGCTCCTCGGACGCATGATTGCTCGCGGAGGTGGCGCCAATGGCGGAACGACGATTGATGAAGGCCTGATGAATGGCACTCGATTGAGCGTTAACCCGTCCAACGATCCTGAGTTCAGCCGCCGCGTGCACGAATTGGCGGGGAACATAGCGACGCCCGAAGAGCTCGAGCTCCTGTTACGGCGCGAATACCCACCGGCGCGCGTGTTCCGCGGCGTAACCGATATCGTCGAGCGCTGGTACGTCTATCGCGACGGACGCTGGACGCGCTCCCCGGACGAAACCTAGCCGGCGCCGTCTCCGCCGTCGTCGCCGTCGTCGTCGCCCAGCACGGTCAGCTGGCGCGGCGCATCGGCGGGCAGGTCGGCGCGGCGCGACCGCCCGCGCGGCGCTGAATCGGCGTTCAGCCGCCGACGAGTCTCGACCTCGACACCGCCGCCGTTGCCCTCCACGGCGGGATGCTCGACGAGCGCGATGAGTCGGTTGGCCATGAATCGGCCGGTCCTGATGGGCGTGCCGCCGCGGGTGACCTCGGTCACTTCGACCACGCCCCGAATGTTCGTGATCTCGATCCGTCGGCCAGCGCGGCGCGCGACGATCTCAAACGTCTGGGTGCCTTGCCCCGTATCGACGACGGCTTCGACTCGATCGCCCTTCATTGCCAAATTATGCGCGTCCGCAGACACGCGCGGGTCCTGTCTGGACGGTCCTGACCAGGCTCCGCCCTATCGGCGCTGCGCGCCCACGGGCTTCCGCCTGGCACAGGATCGTCCGCCACCCGCGCCGCGGGCACGCCAGGGCCACACCCCGCCAATGGCGGTTTTAGGCGCGGACTTCCTGGCGCATGAATGACACGTACGCGACCGCGAACGCGCCGCTCGTGAGGGCGATGAGCCCCACGAACTGCGGCCAGACGACGAGCAGGCTCTGCTCGATCGACAGCTGCGAGAGCGGGTATGCCTGTGGCTCGTTGGCCACGCGGATCAGCGCATTGATGTCGAACGACTGGATCGCTGGGTTGAGCGTGGCCTTGGTCGCCTCAGTGAACAACTGGCTGGGCGAGATGAGCGACAGGTTGCGCTGCGTGGATATGTTGTTGATCTGCTCCTGGGCCGTGTTGTCGCCGAGGGGCGATACGAAGCCGGCGATGATGCCAACCAGGAAGCCGGCAAACGTCGTCAGCACCAGCCAGATGCCGATCGACACGAGGGCCGAGGTCGCGGCGCGCCTGAAGACGACCGAGTACAGCAGTGCGATGGCCAGCCACAGGCCCACGTAGAAGACTGCCAGCACGACCCAGACCGCGAGGCGCAGGACCTCGTCGATGCTGGGCAGGATGCCCAGCTGGAGCACGCCGATCGCGCCGACGACCGCGATGATCGCGACGAGGATCACGCTGATCGCCGCCAGTCCAGCCACGAACTTGCCGTTGATGACGTCGTCACGGTGGATAGGCTGCGAGACCAGCCGCGGCAGCGTCCCTTCGGAGCGCTCGCCGTTCACGCCGTCGAAGCCGAAGGCAATCCCGAGCAGCGGTGCCAGCAGCGACACAAAGAACACGAACGTGAAACCGGGCGAGTTCTGCGGGCTGTAAAAGAACAGGTACAGGAATAGCGAGGGCTGGTCGGACGCGTCGGGCGCCACGCCCTTGAGCAGACCGGCGGTCGAGTAGACCGCGGCCCCTGCTGCGAGCGTCAGGATGACGGTCAACACCAGGAAGCGGATGCTCGAGATGTGGTCGGCGAACTCCTTCGCGGCGATTACCCGCCAGCCGGCGGGGATGCCCGCCGGGCGCGCGGCCTTTGGCGCGGCTTGCGCCTTGGCCGGCTGACTGGCCTGGAGGGGCTGCTCGGAGCGGATGTTCTTGCGCTTGCGGCCGCGAGTGGCGGCGCCGGAAGCGGTCAGCGAAATGCTCTGTCCGGTCATACCGTGGCCCCTTCCGCAACGTGGTCGGCGAAGTAGCGCCGATAGATCTCGTCGAGCTCATCGCCGCGACGGCGCAGGTGGTACGGCGGATGACCCGCCTCCACCAATGCCCGGGCAAGGTCCGCCCGAACGTCACGCTTGGCCTTCACGACCCACATTCGCGGATCGCGCTCGTCCTTCTCGACGCTGGTCACACCGTTGACCTTTTCCGCGATCGCCTTGACGCCCTCAGCGGGCGGCGGCGCGGCGACCTCGATCTCGATGGGGCCGCTGGCGGCAAGCGAGCTGGACAGCTTGTCCATGGCGCCCGACGCGACGAGCCTGCCGGCCACGAAGATGCCGACCGTGTCGCAGACCTGCTGCACCTGGTGCAACAGGTGGCTGGCAAGCAGCACGGCAGCGCCGTCGTTCGCCAGCTCGCGAATGAGCAGCAGCACCTCTTCGACGCCGGCGGGGTCAATGGAGGTCGTGGGCTCGTCGAGGATGACGATCGACGGGCGCTTGATCATGACGTCGGCGAGGCCCAGGCGCTGCTTCATGCCGCGCGAGTAGGTATCGACGCGCTTGTTGGCCGCGTTGGTGAGACCCACGCGCTCCAT
>JARXKQ010000232.1 GCA_030271555.1 Chloroflexota bacterium
GTTGGGCTTCTTCTGGAGCGCGAAGTCGGCCTGATCCGCGAAGGCCTCGTGCAGCGCATCGGTCTGGGGCGAGTAGACGACGATCGGCTTGGTGCCGGTGGCGGCGTGAGCCGCGTCGATGACGTAGGCCAGCATCGGCCGGCCGCAGATGGGGTGCAGCACCTTGGGCGTGCGCGACTTCATGCGCGTGCCAAGGCCCGCGGCAAGGATCACGGCAACGGCTCGCGTGCCCCGGCGCGTCACGGCGGCGGGACCACCGCCGGAGGCGGATTTGGGCTGTTTGGGCGACATTTGGAGTCCGGAGAGTCTAACCCCGGGCGGCGATTGCCTCGACCTCGACGCACGCGCCGCGCGGCAGGTCCTTCACCGCGAATGTCGAGCGGGCGGGTGCCGCGTCGCCGATAAACGTCTTGTAGACGCCGTTGAAAGCGTCGAAGTCGGCGATGTCGGCCAGGAAGCAGGTCGTCTTCACGACATCCGACCATGACAGGCCGGCAGCCTCCAGGATGGCGGCGATGTTCTTCATCGCTTCCCGGGTCTGAGCCTCGACGCCGTCGGCCAGGTCGCCGCTCTGCGCCTCGCGGCCGATCTGCCCCGCGACGAACACCAGCGAGCCGGTGTCGATGCCCTGGCTGTACGGCCCCAGCGCAGTGGGCGCGCCGGTGGTGGAAATGACCTTGTTCACGGGTACCTCCAGTTGGGGTCTGGTCCTATCAAGTCGACGGCGTTGATGATCGCGCCTTCGAGCAACTCCGATTCGGCCGACACGATCAGCCGACCGTCGGCCGTTGCTTCAGCGACGGACGGATAGAGCGCGAACATGGTCGAGCCGGACCCGGACAGCAGCCATGGCTGACTCGTTTCCGCTTCCAGGTATTCACGCAGCGCGGCGAGACCCGGCGCGAGCGACGCGGCCGCGGGCCACAGGTCGTTGGCATCGCGCAGGCGCGCGGCCCACGCGGGCAGGCTGTCGCCGCTCATGCCGGCACGCAACGCAGAAGCCAGCTCTGTCGTGACCGACTCCGACGCCGCCGCTGAGCCCAAGTCGTCGAACCGAGCAAACACCTGCGCGGTCGACAGAGCGACCGACGGCGTCACGAGGAGGAAGCCTGCTGAGCCTTCGAGTGACGGCAGGCGCTCAACTTGTTCGCCGCGACCCGTGACGAGCGCTGCGTCGCCACCTTGGGCGAAGAACGGGACGTCCGACCCCAGCTCCAGCGCGATTTCAGCACGAGCCTGGGGCGATAGGCCAACGCCCCACATGACCTGTGCTGCCTCGATCCCGGCGGCGCCATCGGCCGATCCGCCGCCCAGGCCGGCAGCCATGGGGATGCGCTTGTCGAGATGCGCAACGAGCGGCGGCAGCTCGTGGCCGATGGCCTGACGGACGAGCCCAAATGCGCGCAGCACCAGGTTGCCGTCTACCGGACAGCCGGGCAGGCCCGCCACCGTCAGGGTGTCAGCGCCGGTTTCAGCAAAAGCAACAACCAGCTCATCGGCGAGCCCGACACGCAACATAACGCTCTGCAACGAGTGATAGCCGTCTTCGCCGCGCGGTCCAATGGACAGCGTCAGGTTGATCTTGGCGCGCGGGTTGGCGTGCATCAGTCGAGCGGCCCAAGGGCGGCCGCGAGCGCCAGCCATTCCTCGACAGAAACGGTCTGCGGCCGCCTGTTGGTCGCGATGCCAACTTGGCGCAGCGCGACCTCAAAGCGCTCGCGGCCCACCGCGGGCAGCTGGCGCGGCAGGACGTTGTGGAGCATCTTGCGCCGCTCGCGGAACCCGGCCTGGACGAGGCGCCACAACTGATCCTCCGCCTCAGCGCCCAGACGCCGCGGCCGGGTTTCGCCGACCAGCACCGCCGACTGAACCTCGGGCGCGGGCTCGAACGCTTCGGCGGGCACGAGTCGCGCGACGCGCACGTTCGCATGGTATTGGACGAAGACGCTGAGATAGCTCATGTCGCCCGGCTGTGCCGCGATCCGCTGCGCGACCTCGCGCTGGAGCATCACCACGAACCGCTCTGGTCGGGGCTCGCCGCCAAGGACGTGATGCATCACCGGGCTGGTGATGCTGTAGGGCAGGTTCGCGACCAGGTCCCAGGGAGATTCGGCCAAATCGGTCATCGGCGTATCGAGTGCGTCGGCCTCAACCAGGCGCAGCGAACCGCCACCGATTTCCTGCTCGAACCGATTCTGAAGGTGGGCTACCAGCCTGCGGTCGACCTCGACCGCCGTCACGGAGGCTCCCCGCTCGAGCAGCGCCGCGGTCAAGACGCCCAGTCCGGGACCGATCTCCAGGATGCGCTGACCCGCCGCAGGCGCAGCAAGCGCGACGATGTCATCGAGCACTTGCAAGTCGACGAGATGGTTCTGGCCGCGGCTCTTGCGCGGCGTGAGCCCATGCTGGCGCAGGTAGCGCGCCGTCTGCTCTGCACCGCGCGGCTGCGCTCCGGCACTCACGACGCCGGCACGGCCAGCTTGAGCGAGGGTTTCGCCGCCAGGTCGATCCCGGCGCGGGCACCGGCGCGGGCGCGGAAGAATCCGGCGGCGCCGATCATCGACGCGTTGTCGGTGCACAGCCCGGGCCGCGGCACGACCACCCTGATGCCGCGTGCTGCGGCGTCATCTTCGATCCGCTTGCGCAGCACGCTGTTCGCGGCCACTCCCCCGCCCACCACGACGGTCCGTGCGCCGCTCTCCTCGGCCGCGCGGATGGTCTTGGAGGCGAGCACGTCGACGACCGAGTCCTGGAAGCCGAATGCCAGCTCAGCGACCGCGGTATCGGGCAAGGCCTGGCCGTCGGAGCCCATGTTTTTCGCATCGATCCCGAGCTCTCTCGCGACCTCGCGCCGAGCGGCGGTCTTGAGGCCGGAAAAGGAGAAGTCGAACGACTGGCCCAGCCATGCGCGCGGGAAGACGCGGTCGTGCGCCACTGCCCCCGCGGCGGCTTTCATGATCGCCGGCCCGCCGGGATAGGGCAGGCCGAGCAGCCGACCCACCTTGTCGAAGGCCTCCCCCGCCGCATCGTCGACGGTCTGGCCGAGCAGTCGGTATTGGAGGGGTCCGGCCATCTCCACGAGGAAGGTGTGGCCGCCGCTGACGACGAGTGCCACCAGCGGGAAGTCGGGCGCCGGTTTCTCTTCCTCGGCAGGATCGAGCAGCCACGCGGCGTAGATGTGGCCCTCGAGGTGGTTGACCGGCACGAGCGGCAGGTCGTACAGCCAGCACAGGGTCTTGGCCATGGTGATGCCGA
>JARXKQ010000233.1 GCA_030271555.1 Chloroflexota bacterium
CGAGGAGTTCACCCTGACCGATCATCTCGACGCACTGGCCGGCCACGGCATGGCCGACGTCATCGACGCGGTCCTGCTCAACGACAACTTCCGGGCGCGCCAGCCGCAGAACTATCCGGCGGCACCGGTGCGCATCGATGTGCCGCTCTCGAGCAAGACCGGGCCGCAGCTCATCGCGCGCGATGTCGTTGATGACGACAACGCCCACCGCCACGACCCGCGCAAGCTCGCCAATGTGCTGCTCACCCTCTATGACGAGCGCGCGATCACCCGCCGCCGGCCGGCGCGCGCCGCCACAGCGGTTCGTTGAGCGACCTCGCCACGGCGTTGCGCGCCGAGCTCGCCGCGATCGAGCCCGCCCGGCGGTGCTGCCGCGCTGCTGAACGTGGCGGACTTGGGGTCGCGGCGACCGGCCGCGCCCGCACGCCGCTACTGGGCCGGCTTGCCGTACGCCTCGATGACGCCGCACAGGCGGCACCGTTCGACTGGACGACCGCGGCCGAGCACGATCGCCTGGCATGGCTGCGCGGCGCGCTGTTGGCGAACGGCTCCATCAGCGTCACTCCCACGGGCACCCACGTCGAGCTGAGCGTCACGCCGGGCAGTGAGGCTCCGTTGGTCGCGTGGCTCGCTGCGAGCGAATTTCCGGCGGGCGCACGGATCCGCCGCGGCCGCGCGGTGCTGACCTGGAAGAGCGCCGAGGGGATCGTCGCGCTGCTGCGCCGCCTGGGCGCGTCGGCAGTGCCGCTCGACATGGAGTCGCGCCTGATCGGCCGGTCGGTCGCGGGCCAGCTGAACCGCGTCGTCAACGCCGAGAACGCCAACCTGCGCCGCGCGGTCGCCGCCGCGCACCGTCAGCTGGCCGATATCGACTCGCTCGATCGACGCGGTGTTCTACGCCGCCTGCCTCGTCACGTCCGACGCGTAGCCGTCGCGCGGCGGCGCGCCCCTGAAGCAACATTCAGCCAACTGGCCGCGGACCTCGAACTGTCGCGCGGCCAGATCCAGCGCGCTTTCGGACTGATCGAAAGTGCCGCATTGCACGAAGGAGCCGAATGACCCTGTCACGGCCGGTGATCGTCGCCGGAGATTGGAAGATGAACACCACTCCGGCGGACGCCGGCCGGCTCGCGACGGATATCGCGGCCGCGACCGAAGTGGCCGGCGTGACGCGCATCGTGTGCCCGCCGTACGTTGCCCTACCTGCCGTGCGCGATGCCCTGGCCGCAACGTCCGTCGCGGTGGGCGCGCAGAACCTGCACGGCGAGCCCGCTGGCGCCTACACGGGCGAGGTGTCGGGCCAGATGCTGGTCGGCCTAGCGACGTGGTGCATCGTTGGTCATTCGGAGCGCCGCCGCGATCAGGCCGAGAGTGACGAGCTCATCGGTCGCAAGCTGCTGCGCTGTGCCGAGAACGGCCTGCGGCCCATTCTGTGTGTCGGCGAGCAGCTGGCCGAGCGCGAGGCCGGCCTGGCGGAAGAGACGGTTCGCGGCCAGCTGGAGCGGTCAATCGGTGAGCTGCGCCGGCTGGGCGCCGGTCTGCCGGCCGACCTGGTCGTCGCCTACGAGCCCGTCTGGGCCATCGGTACCGGCCGAACTGCGTGGGGCAGCGACGCGGCGGCGATGGCGGCGCTCATCCGCCTCGTGCTGGCCGAGTCCGCCGGAGTGCCCGAGGACGGAGCCGGGGTGCCGGTTCTCTACGGCGGCAGCGTGACCAGCGCGTCAATCGCGGAGTTCCTCGCCGAACCTGAGATCGACGGCGCACTCGTCGGCGGCGCGAGCCTCAAGGTCGATGAGATGGCCGGCATCGTCGCGCGCGCCGGCATGACCGCCGCAGCGCGCGCCTCCGCAGCGTGAGTTCGCCCCGGCCACGGCCCATCACTCTGGTCGTGCTTGACGGGTTCGGCATAGGCCACCGCCCGGCGGATGACGCGATCGAGCACGCCCAGATGCCGGTCTGGCGCGGCCTGCTGGAACGATGGCCGCACGCCCGGCTGGCGGCGTCAGGCGAGGCGGTGGGGCTGCCGGTCGGGCAGATGGGCAACAGCGAGGTCGGCCACCTGAACTTGGGTGCCGGCCGGCCCGTATTGCAGGACCTGCCGCGCATCGACGCGGCCATTGCCAGTGGCGCGTTCGACCAGAACGCCGTGCTTCTTGATGCCATTGGTAAGGCTGCGGCCGGCCACCGACTGCACCTGGTCGGCCTGCTTGGCCCCGGTGGCGTCCACTCGGTCGACCGCCACGCCGTCGCGCTGGCGCGCCTCGCCCACCAGAACGGCGTGCTCAAGGTCATGGTGCACGGGATGCTGGACGGGCGCGACACACCGCCGCGCTCGGCGGACGGTTTCGTGCCCGACTTCGAACAGCGCTTACGCGACGCCCACCCCGGCGCACGCATCGTGACGATTGGCGGCCGCTACTGGGCCATGGATCGCGACAAGCGCTGGGAGCGCATTCAACGCGGCTACGACGCCATCGTCCACGGCCACGGGATCGCAGCTGCATCGCCGCTCGAAGCGGTTCTTGATGGCTACGCGCGCGGCGAGAACGACGAGTTCATCCAGCCAACCGTCATCGCTGGTGTCGATGGCCGGGTAGGCGACGGCGATGTCGTCATTCACTTCAACTTCCGCGCGGATCGGGCGCGCCAGCTGACCCATGCGCTGGTCGACGGCGATCAGTTTGACGCGGCGTGCTTTGACCGCGGCGCGCGGCCGGCCGATCTGCACGTGGTGACCATGAGCCAATACGAGGCCGGCCTGCCCGTCGCGGTGGCCTTCCCGCCGCAGACCGAGTCGAGCCTCGCGTCGTACTTTGCGTCGCTCGGCTGGCGGCAGTTTCACGTCGCCGAGACCGAGAAGTACGCCCACGTGACCTACTTCTTCAACGGCGGGGTAGAGGCGTTGTTCGCTGGGGAGGAGCGGCTGCTCGTGCCCAGCCCCAAGGTCGCGACGTACGACCTGCAGCCAGAGATGAGTGCGGCCGGCGTGACCGACGCACTGGTCACGGCGATGACCGGCGGCGACTACGACTTCATCGTGGCCAACTTCGCCAACCCGGACATGGTCGGCCACACCGGTGTGTGGGACGCGACTGTCCGCGCTCTCGAGGTTGTCGACGGCTGCCTGGGACGGATCGTCGCGGCGCTGCCGCCCGACGGGCTGCTGGCGATCACCGCCGACCATGGCAACGCCGATGAAGAGCGCGACGCCAACGGCGCGCCCATGACCGCCCACTCGCTCAACCCGGTGCC
>JARXKQ010000234.1 GCA_030271555.1 Chloroflexota bacterium
CCGACCAGACCGCCTCTGCCGACGCCTTCCGCATCCTGGCGCTGCTGGTCTCGGGCCGGATGAAGCGGCGCTTGACGACGGTCATCGACGCGACGTCGTTGCTGGCCGCGAACAGGGCGCGCTACCGGGCGATCGCCGCGCGCCACGGAGTCCCGGTCGTGGCCATCGCCTTCGATCTGGCCGCGTCGACCTACCACGCTCGCAACCGGGGCCGAGATGGGCGGGTTGTGGCCGAGGACGTTGTGGAGCGTCAGATCGACGAGATGGCGCGGACGATGGCCGCGCTACCAGGGGAGGGTTACGCGGCGCTGTATTTGTTGACCGATCATGAATCGGTCGAGGTCAAGCGCGATCGGGGTTAGGTCCCGGAATCGGCCATGTTCGAGATCATTCCGCTCAAGCGGAACGACCGCTCGGATCGAGTCAATTCGGGGAATAGGCCGATCAAAGTGGCCGATGAGCGAGAGTGAATACCTATCGACCAACATTGGGCTTCATGCCGAAGCGCAACGGACACGGGATCGACCTGCTTGCGGACCCGACCAGGCGACGAATCGTGTCGCTGCTGGCGCTCGGTGTGTTTCGTCCCGCCAAGATCGCTGGGGAGCTGGAGCTGAGCAGGCCTGCGGTGTCGCGCCAGCTGCGCATCCTGCTGGATGCTCGGCTGATCTCGCGCCGCCGTTACTTTCTGGACCAGAGAGGCTGGATGTACTACATCGATCCGCGCAAGCTCGGCCAAATCACTGCCTGGCTGGCAGGGACTGAAGTCGGTCGGGCCTTCCCGACCTATCAGGACCGGGAACGATGGATTCGCGCGATAGTTCCGCGTGAGCGGAACGAGTTGGATTCAGACTCCCCGGGCGAGAAAAGGCGCTAGGACAGCGGCGGCTAATCCTCGCGGCGCGTCTCGTCGACGCGCCGCAGCGCAAACGCCGCGATGCCGATGAAGACGAGCATCGACCCGATCGCGGCACGCGGCGCCTCGCCCAGCAGCGTCGATTGCAGGTCGCTCGCATCGGGCGTGGGCAGCCCGGCGCGGGTCACGAAGAACAGCACCACCCCGGCGAGGGCCAGGCCGATTGGTCCGGCTGAGGCGGTGGCGACGTTGGAGATGCCCATGTAGCGGCCGCTGTGCGCCTTGGGGATGATGTCGGTCATGAGCGCCCAATCGACCACCAGGAACGCGCCGCCCGACAGGCCCAGCGGCACTAGCGCAAGGAGTGTCAGTGGCAGGGCCGGCGACAGCGCGACGCCCACGATGCCGATCGCCGCGAGCACGAACGAGATGTTGATGACTTTCTTGCGGCAGATCCGGTCGGACAGGCGCGCGGCCGGGATCGCCGCGATAACGGTGGCCCCGGCAATGATCAGGCCGGTGGTGAAGAGGAAGGGTGTCGCTTCGCTGGGCGGCAGGTGGAAAGAGCGCTCGAGTACGTACACGGCGTAGGCGGTGATGACGCCGGGCATCGCCAGGTAGCACAGGCGCGACACCAGCAGCCAGACGTACGAGCGCTCACGCAGGATGTCCGTGTCCCATGCTGAGAGACCTACGCGCCACCACGAGCGTCCCTCACGCGGCAGTGCCGCGCGGCCCTCGTCGACGGTCAGCGCCATCACGATCATCGTCGCCACCTGGATGATGCCCAGGCCAATCGTCGGCCAGAACAGGATCACCCGGATCTGGCCGTCGACCATGCCCGGCTGGAGCTGCAGATAGCCCACCAGGCAGATCGCGACGCCGGCCACCCCGCCAAGGATGGTCATGACGCCCATCAGGCCGCTCGCGAGGCCGACCTGCCGCGCCGGCACGAGATCCGGGACGTAGCCCTGAAATGGGCCCTGGGCGATGTTCGAGGCGACCTGCAGCATCGCCAGCGACACGATGATCGCGACCGGCGTCTCAGCCGATGCGACCGCCCAGAGGAAAACGATGCTGAGCAGGCTGCCGATGACGATGTACGGCTTGCGTCGCCCCCATCGGGAAGCGGTGAAATCGGAGATCGCCCCCGCCGTGGGCTGCACCAGCAGCGCCGCTGCGACGCCGGCGAGCGTGATCAAGGCGAGTCCCAGGCCCGAATCCTGCAGGCCAAAGAGAGCCTCGGCGCGCTTGGGCAAAACCAGCACGTGCAGCCCGTTCCACATCGCGGTGATGCCCAGCCAGTAGATCGAGAGCGTCACCAGCTGCGCGAGCGGCAGCGTCTTGGTCGGCCGTCCGATCACCGGCGGATCGGATGTCAGGGGATCGGTCGGGGCGAACGGGTCGAGTGTTGTTGGTTCGATTGGCCGAGTGTAGGGCGGTCAGTCTTCGCGCCGCGCCGGATTGACGCGGCGCAGCGCCCACGCCGAGATGACGAAGAAGACGACGCCCAGCAGGATCACCAGTCGCGGGCCCAAGGCATAGAACGAGCTCTGCGATGCGTCCGTCGCGGGGTTCATGCCAGCCGCCAAACCCACGATGATCAGCACGGTCAGCAGCGGATTGGCGATGAATCGCCCCAGCGGCCCGGAAAGCCCAGTCGCCACCGCGGAGATGCCCATGTAGCGGCCAGTGGTGGCCTTGGGGATGATGTCGGTCATGAGCGCCCAGTCGACGGCGAGGAACGAGCCCGACGAAACGCCCACGAACACCAACGCACCCAGAGCCACCTCGAAGCTGGGCGCCAACGCGACGCCGATATTGCCCAGGATGCCGATTGCGATCCCGGCGTAGATCATCGTTTTGCGCCCATACCGGTCAGACAGACGCGCGGCGGGCAACGTGGCGAGGCCAGTCGTCACGCCGACTACAGCGGCGATGATGAAGATCTGGACCGCCGCCAGCTCGTCGCTCGAGCCGAGCGACTGACGCAGGTAGAACACACCCAGCGACAGCGGCAAGGTGGGTCCCATCAGGAAGAACAGCCGCGACACGAGTAGCCAGACATAGTTGCGCTCGCGCAGGATGTCCGTGCCCCAGGCGCTGAGCGCTATCCGCGGCCACGACCGGCCTTCGCGCGACGGCGCCGCGCGGCCCTCGCGAATGAACAGCACGAGCGGGATCATCGTCACCACCTCGACCACGGCGAGCCCGATCGTCGGCAGCAGGAATGCCTGCTGCGCAAAGTCGCCCGCGGCGGCTGTTCCCTGGTCAAACGGGCTGGCCTTCAAGGCGAGCAGCCCCAGCGCGCCGATGCCCGCGCCGGTGACCTGGCCGATCACGATCATCACGCCCATCAGCCCACTGGCGAGGCCGACTTGCTCTTTGGG
>JARXKQ010000235.1 GCA_030271555.1 Chloroflexota bacterium
CCCCGCAGAGCCCGGCCGATCAGTCGCTGGATCTCCATCGTCCGCCCGCCCTGGCGCCCCTTGACGACCTCGCGCTGCGTCCGCTCCGCGGTGGCGCGCGGCAGCATGTTGTATTCGGCGGTCACCCAGCCCTCACCCTTGCCGCGCAGATGGGGCGGAACACGCTCTTCGATGCTCGCCGCGCACAGGACGCGCGTGTCGCCCATCTCGATGATCACGCTGCCCTCGGCCCACTTCTGGACGTCCAGGCTGAAAGTGACCTTGCGCAACTGCGAGGGCGACCGACCATCCGCGCGGAACCGACCACCACCAATGCTCATTGTCTAGAAGTCGCTGCGGCGATTGCGGGCGAGGTCGCCGCCTTGGCTGACTGCCACAGCTGGTCAAGCTCAGCCAAGGTCAGCGATTTGAGATCTACCCCAGTTGCAGCAGCCATACGCTCCACTTCCGCAAATCGACCGGCAAATTTGGCACTGGCACCACGCAAGGCGGCTTCGGCATCGACTCCCAACCGCCGCGCAAGATTGACAAGCACAAGCAGTAGATCGCCGAATTCTTCCACTCGCGCGCGATCGTCGGTTGCCGCGGTGATCTCGTGTGCCTCCTCGACAACTTTGTCGAGGACGCCTTCATTGTCAGCCCAGTCATAGCCCAGTGATGCTGCGCGCTCCTGCATCTCCTGCGCATAGGCCAGCGCGGGCAACGAGCGCGACAAACCTTCGAAGGCGGCCGGCATGTTGGTGCTGCCGACTTCGCGCCCGGCCCGCTCGCCCGCTTTGATCTGTTCCCAGTTGCGGATCACCTCCGCGGCCGAATTGGCGACGACGTCACCGAACACGTGGGGATGGCGGCGGACGATCTTGGCTACGACCGCGCGATGCACGTCGGCCATGTCGAAGACGCCGTCCTCCGCGCCGTACTGCGCGTGCAAAACGATCTGCAGCAGGAGGTCGCCCAGCTCTTCAGCCAGTTGCGGCGTGGAGCCCGCATCGAGTGCGTCGTAGACCTCGTACGTCTCCTCGAGCAGGAATTTGCGCAGCGACAGGTGGTCCTGCTCGCGGTCCCACGGGCAGCCGTCGGGCGCGCGCAGTCGAGCGACCAGCCACGGCAATGCGTGCGGGCTGGCGATGTTGACGAGCGGCTCCACGGCCGGCACGAACCAGTTGCCGCCGCGCAGCGCGTCATCAGTGATCGTGGCCATCGTCAGCGCAGGCTGGCCGTCGGTGATCGGCTGGACCGGGTGGTCGGTCGGATAGAGCGCCTGCAACATCGCCGCCGGCGAGGCGCCGTGCGACGCGCGACCGGAAATTGGCGCCTGATCAGTGACGGCGCCGCCAACGATGACGAGCGCCATGCCCGGATCGAATGGGCACGCCACCAGAGTCCCAGCTGACAGCAGCTGCAGCCCGTCCGCGGCGGTCACGCCAAAGCGCGCCTCAACTTCGTCGAGCAATCGGTCCATTTCGGTCAGCCTACACGCCGTGCCGCGCCCAACACGGCCGCTCCAGGGCTACTGCAGCGAACCGTCGTTGAGGTTGCCGCCCGAGGTCTGGCCGTCGGCCCGCGTGATCGTGCCGTCAGCCTCGGCGGCGGTCAGCTTGTCGGAATACCAGTTGGTGAAAGCGGTGCCGCGGATGTTCGGGATCTGGTCGGGATCGAGTGGTCGGACCATTCGCTCCTCGACCTTGACGAAGTACTGGCCGCCGCCCAGCGGGATCAGGTCGCTCACCTGGCCCACTGCAAGCGCGAAGACCTTCTCGGCAATGTCCGAGCTCAGCTGATCCTTGGTCAGCCAGCCGATCTCGCCGTTGTCCTTCTTCTCCGGACCCTCTGAAAGCTGGCCGGCGATGGCGTTGAAGTCGGCGCCGGGCGCTGCGAGCGCGTCCTTGACGGCCTGGATGCGGTCCTTGACGCTGGCGCGCTTCTGGTTGAAGAGCAGCACGTAGTAGGCGTCGTCGCCCTTGATGGGACCCGTGCCGACGAGATCGCCCGAGGTGAACGTGCCGGTGAAGAGCGCGTCACCAACCGCCGTCGGCGGCAGATCACGCGTGACGTAGCCGACGGACCCGCCGTCCTGGCCGGTGTCCGAGTCACTGTTGTTCTGGGCCAGCTCCGCGAAGTTGGTCTTGCGCTGCTCCGGATCGGTGATCGCCTTCAGCTGGTCGTAGATCACCTGGGCATCGGATTGCGCCTTGGTCCAGGCCGGATCAGTGGCCGGCAGGTTGGACGCGGCGTTCAGGTCGTCGTTGGGCGCGAAGACGATCTGGCTGTAATCGACCTCGCCCTGGGCCGCGATTGGGTCTTCGCTCACATCGCCTTCGATGTAGATGACCGCCAGGCGGACCTGCTCGGGCGTCGCCGCGAAGGCGTCGTTGGTGATCTTGTCGTGCAGCTGGCCGGCGCCGGACTCGTAGGTGAGCAGGGTGCGGACGCTGCCCTCGGGCAGCCGCGTGAAGAGCTGGTCGCGCAGACCGGGCTGTTCGCCGGGGGCCTGGATCTCAGTGACCCGGCCGATGCGGTAGTAGCCGTCGGTGCCCTTGACGATGCCGGTGGTGCCGTTGAGCGGCAGCTCGAAGAGCTCCTTCTGGAACTCGAGGTCGCTGATCTTGTTGGCCGTGGCGATGCCCAGGTCTCCCCCAGCAGGCTCGCTGTCGCCGGTGCTGTACTGGTGGGCGATGGTCGCCCAGTCGCCACCGGCGTTGATGGCATCGAATGCCGCCTGCGCCTTGTCGAGCGCGGCCTTCTGCTCGGTCTGCGTGGGGCCAGCGGTTGCGTCCGCGGCGACCGGCTTGACGACGATCTCCCACATGTGGCGCTTCTCAACGCCGGCGACTTCCTTGTCGAGCAGCGCGGTGACCTGATCGGCGCTGACGTTGATGCCCTGATCGGTCGCGAGCTGCGACTGGTAGACGATGTCGATCAGGTTGTCGAGGCCCGAAGTGCTCAACGCATTCAGCTGCTGATTGAGCGCATCAACGCGGCTCGAAGCCGTCGCGCTGTCGATCTCGTTGTTCTGGAGTGCCTCCGTGACGCGGTCCTGGTCGCGACCGATGCGCCAGGTCTCGAAAGCGACCCGGTCGCGCATCAGCTGCGGACCGATCTCGACGCTGCCGACCTTGGCCAGCGGGCGCAGGTTGTCGTTGTACCAGGCCAGGGCCACCCCGCCGATGAGGGCGAGGACGACGAGCACGATGGCACCGATGAACAGGACGGTTACAGATCGG
>JARXKQ010000236.1 GCA_030271555.1 Chloroflexota bacterium
CTACGACATCAACTGCCACTACGAACAGACGCTGGGTCCGGGCCAGATCGAGCTCGACGTTGGTCGCGGCATTGTTGGGAGCGATGGCGGGTTTTGTGGATATGCCCGCGAGCGGCCTGATCTGCAGGGTCGCGGGCCAACCGACCCGCAGGTGGTTGAGACGCGCTTGTTCCGCGTCGGCGGCCACCCGGTGATTTACACCGGTTACGCGGTGAACGGCGCCGATTACTACCTGTCTGATGAGTGGCGCACTTGGCGGATCGCCACCACAGACGCAAGCACCGAGGCATATGAGATAGGCAGCAGGTTCCGCGGACCTGGCATCGACGCTTTCCATGCCGCACTCGACGCGTTGATCCAGACGGTCAAGATCGGAGCCTCCAACTACCAGCCTGGGCCTTCGGGGAGCTGCACGGACCTGTTTCCGACCAATTAGTCGGAAGGCGGAGCTCGGGCGCGCTGCTCGATAGACTCCCAGTGGTGTCCGTCCCGCAGGCGCGATTGCGCAACTTCTCGATCATTGCCCATGTCGATCACGGCAAGTCCACGCTCGCCGACCGGCTGCTCGAGCTGACGCATACGGTCGAGAAACGGTTGATGACCAACCAGATGCTCGACTCGATGGATCTCGAGCGCGAGCACGGCATCACGATCAAGGCGCGCGCCGTGCGGCTCGAGTACGACGCGCGCGACGGCAACCGCTACGCGCTCAACCTGATCGACACGCCCGGCCATGTCGACTTCTCCTACGAAGTCAGTCGTTCCCTGCAGGCGTGCGAGGGCGCGATCCTCGTAGTCGACGCGGCCCAAGGGATCGAGGCGCAGACCCTGGCCAACGTCCATCTGGCGCTCGCGCAGGGCCTTGTGATCATCCCGGTCATCAACAAGATCGACCTGCCGTCGGCCCAGCCTGACGTCGTGATGGACGAGCTCGAGAGCGTCCTCGCGATCCCGCGCGAAGAGGTGCTGCTGGTCAGCGCAAAGGAGGGCACCGGCGTCGCGGAAGTCCTTGAGGCGGTCGTCGCCCGAGTGCCGGCGCCCAAGGGCGATCCCGACAAGCCGTTACGCGGCCTGATCTTCGATTCGCACTACGACCCGTACAAGGGCGTTGTCGCCTACGTCCGACTTTTCGAGGGCAGGCTGGCCGACCACCAGTCGGTCCGATTGATGGCTTCGGGCGCCCAGTCGGAGATCCTGGAGGTGGGAGTCTTCCGACCGCAGCAGGTCGCCGTGGATGGCCTGGGCCCGGGTGAAGTCGGCTACGTCGCAACGGGCCTCAAGAGCGTGCGCGACTGCCAGGTGGGCGACACGATGACGACCTCGGCCGGGCCGGCCACCGTGCCATTGCCCGGCTACAAACAGGCCAAGGCGCTCGTCTTCGCGGGCCTCTACCCAATCGTTGGCGAGGACTTCCCGGACCTGCGCGAGGCGCTCGACAAACTCCACCTGAACGACGCGTCGATCTCGTTCGAGCCGGAGACATCGATCGCGCTCGGCACGGGGTTCCGGGTGGGCTTCCTGGGCCTGCTGCACATGGAGATCGTCCAGGAGCGCCTGGAGCGCGAGTTCGACCTGGACCTGATCGCGTCGGCGCCGTCGGTCGAGTACCGTGTGCGGCTCACCGCCGGCCGCGGCGAGGTCGAGGTCGATAACCCCGCGCACCTCCCGCCGCTGGGCGAGATTGAGGCGATCAGCGAGCCGTGGGTCAAGGCAAGCATCATTACCCCCAGCTCGTACATCGGCACGCTCACAGAGCTTGCGACGGGCAGACGGGGCATTTTCGATGGCCTCGAATACCTCGACCCCGAGCGCGTGCTGCTGACATTTCAGCTGCCGCTGGCCGAGGTCATCGTGGACTTCTTCGACCAGCTCAAGAGCCGCTCCCAGGGCTACGCGTCGCTCGACTACGAGGAGATCGGCTACCGCGAGGGTGACCTCGTCCGACTCGACGTGCTGGTGAACGCCGAACCGGTCGATGCCCTGTCACTGATCGTGCACCGCTCCAACTCGCAGACCCAGGGGCGCGAGTTGGTTGAGCGGCTCAAGAAGCTGATCCCGCGGCAGATGTTCGAGGTGCCGATCCAGGCGGCGATCGGCTCAAATGTCATCGCGCGCGAGACGATCAGCGCGATGCGCAAGAACGTTCTCGCCAAGTGCTACGGCGGTGACATCACCCGCAAGCGCAAGCTGCTAGAGAAGCAGAAGGCGGGCAAGGCGCGCATGAAGCGCGTGGGCAGCGTTGAGATACCGCAGGAAGCGTTCCTCGCGGTCCTGCGCTCGACGAGCGAGGCATAAGCGAGGGCCGCGCGGTGACGCTGTCGATCGACAACCTGATGACGCTCGCGGCGCTGGGCCTGCTGATCGTCCTGCGGTTTGACGCGCGGCGCTTTGGCGCTGCCGACTTCGACGACGAGCGAGACGTCAATGACTGGCGGGGCTGGGCGAGCCGCCTGACCTGGTACGGGCTGGGCATCCTGCTGATCGTCGTCATCTACTTCGTCTTCGCCCAACCGGAGACGCTGCTCCATCTGCGCCTGGGCGAGCCCAAGCCCGTCGCGTTCCTGTGGGGTCTCGCGCTCGCATTCGTAGGCGCGATGGCTGGCCTCGTCTACGCGTGGTGGCGGTTCGGCGTGATCAACCTGCCCGACGGACGCGCTTACCCGGTCGGGCTGCTCAACTCGCTCGCGACCGCGTTCATCGACGAAGCCGCATTCCGCGGCGTGCTGCTGGGCCTCCTGCTGTGGTCGAACTGGCCGCCGATCTACGCGGTCACGTTTCAGGCTGTTGTCTATGCACTCGCGACGCGACTGGGCGGCGCGGGCCGGCCACGCAGCCTCCTGGCGCTGTGGCTGGGGATGGGCCTGCTCAGCGGCATGCTGACTGTGATCACCGGGGGCATCGGGGCGGCGCTGCTCGCGCACACCCTGACCCGCTTCGCGATCTTCGTGGCCACCGGTCACGCGGGGCAGGTCACGCCCACTGCCGCCGCCGAGGACGAGACGCAGGAGGAGATCGAGGCGACCGAAGACGCGGACGGCCTCGCCGTCGTCCCCGAGCGCGCGCCCAGCAGCCAAGCGCGCCCCATCGAATGACGACCTCGCCGGTCGCTCTGTACGTCCACTTCCCGTTTTGCGTGTCCGTCTGCCCGTACTGTGACTTCGTCAGCTACGCCGGGACGGTTATCG
>JARXKQ010000237.1 GCA_030271555.1 Chloroflexota bacterium
CCCGAAGCGGCGCGGCCCGGGTTGGCGGGTGACGTCGCGCGGCGCCTAGCTCACCGGGTGCTGCCGGGGAAGCGTCGCGGCAGGTGGCTCTTCCAGCCCACAGGCAGAAGTGAATCGAGGGTGTCGTCAACCGTGACGATGCCCTCGAGCTTGCCCTGATCGTCGACCACCGGCACGGCCAGCAGGTTGTAGCGGGCGACCAGGTTGGCCACCTCGCGTTGGTGGTCAAAGACGCCCACGGCGACCGGCTCATCGATCATCACGTCACGAATAGGCGTGTGCGGCTGGGCGACGATCAGGTCGCGCAGCGACAGCACGCCAACCAGCCGGCCGTCGTCGTCGATGACATAGACGTAGTAGACGGTTTCTGCGGATGGCTCGAGCGCGCGCAGCTTGTCGATCGTCTGGGCTGCGGTGAGCGTCGCCGGGACCGCGATGTACTCGGTGGTCATGATGCCGCCGGCGGTCTCCTCGGGATAGCCCAGCAGCTCCTTGACCTCGTCCGCCTCGGTCTTCTCCATGAGCGCCAGGATCTCGGCCCGGGTGCTGTCAGACAGGTCGGCGACCAGGTCGGCCGCGTCGTCGGGGCTCATCTCCTCGAGGATGTCGGCGGCTCGATCGGGCTGAAGCTCCTCGAGCACGTCCACCTGTGACTCCGGCTCGAGCTCCTCGATCGCGTCGGCGACGGCCTCGTCATCAAGCGATGCCAGTACGCCCGCGCGGTCGCGCGGCGTGAGCTGATCGATGATCGTCGCGAGGTCGGCCGGGTGCAGCTCAGCGAGTCCAGCGTGGGGAACGCGCAGCTTGACCGCGGCGATCGTGCTTTCGAGCGGATCGACGTCTTCCCAGTCGATGTAGCGCTCGCCCGCCGGCCGGCGCAGACCGCGCGACAGCGTCCGATACGGCCGCTCGATGCCCCGCCGGCGCAAGAGCCCGGCCGTGCCCACGTCGACCGCAACGAGGCGGAGAGAGCCCTCAACCTCGTCGAGGCTCACGTCGTTGACACGCACCACGCGCCGCCCGTCGATGTCGACGATCTGCTTGTCGAGCAGGTCGAGCTTGAGCAGGATCTCGTTCTGGCGCTGGCTGAACTTGGTGATGTCCAGCTGTGGTGTCGACAACCGAGCGCCGCTGGCGTCGACCGATGCAACCGACGACCACGGCAGGAAGATCTGGCGCTTGTCGGTGTCGATGACGAGGCCGGTCACCGGCGGGTAGCGCTCACCCACGGCAACGATCAGGTCGGCGACCTTGCCGATCGATTCGCCGTTCTGGTCGCGGACGGGCCGACCGATGACCTGGCTGAGGTGGATCACGCTTGCCTCGAGCGCTGGAATCCGTGAGCGGGACCGAGTCTAGTCACCATCAGCCGCCACCGCCCGACAAGTCGGCCACGATCTGCGCGACATCGACCGTGCCGGCGAGGTTCATGCCGTTGGCGGAGAACCACACGTCGGTCAGGCGCCACGGATCGCGGGCAGCGGGTTGGATCAGGACGAGCGCGCCGCCGATGCCGGGATCTAGCAGCAACGCGCCGCCGCGTACGCTCAGCTGGGCACCCGCCTCGACACCGTGCACTCTCACCTGCACGCCGGAGTCCGTCACGGTCACCTTGTCCAGCGTCAGCCCGTTGTGCGCGGCCGCGACCGTGAGCAGTCGCGCGACCTGCGCCGCGGTGAAGCGCGCGGTAACAGTGGCCGCGTCCGCCGGGCCGTCGATCGTCGCCGAGGCGGCGCTGACGGTGTTCTCGCCAAGAGTCAGCTGCACGTCCTGAAGATCACCGGAAGCCGTATCGAACGTCCGATCGAAGAACGCGACGTCGCCCAGCGTCAGCTGCAGTGAGCCAATCCGCCCCTGGCCCATGTCGACGTTGGTCGCGTTCAGCGTTACTTGGCGCGAGCGGCCAACGAACAAGCCGGGGTCGAACAGGGCGACGCTCACCTCGATCCTGTCTGCCCGAAGGCCCATGTCGCGCACGACGCCGGCTAGCAGCGGCCCCATCAACAGCGGCAGCGCGACCAGCACGAAGCCAGCCACGAGCAGCGCGAAGAACGCCACGAAACGGAGGAAACCGCCCACGCCCGTATACTCGGACCTTCCAATGATCAATGCCGCGACTGGTCTCAAAAAGGTCACGACCAGGCCGGCCGAGCGAAGTTCTGTCGTGCTCGAAGTCGAGTTTCCGGCCGACGAGGTGCAGCGCTCGGTGGCCGAGTCGGTGCGTCACCTTGCGCGCAACACCAAGGTTGCGGGATTCCGCCCGGGCAAGGCACCGCGGCCGCTGCTCGAGCGTGCCCTTGGCATCCGGCGTGACGACCCCGCTGCCCCCAACGCGATCTATGACGACGCCAAGGAGCACCTGTTCGAGTCGTCCGTGCTGGAGGCCGCGCGCGAGCAGGACCTCGATCTGCTCGCCGTGCCGGCGCCTGAGTGGCTGACTTTCAGCGAGACAGACGGCGCGAGCTACCGGGTGATCCTGCCCATTCGCCCGGAGGTGAAGCTGGGCGCCTATACCGGCTACCCGTTCGCGATCACCATCGACGAGATCACCGACGCTGACGCCACCAAGGTCATCGACCAGCTACGCGATCAGCAAGCCGCGCTCATTCCCGTGGAGGACCGTGGGGCCGCCACGGCGGATTACGCCGTGATCAGCTTCACCGGGACGCGCGACGGGGCGCCACTAGAGGGTGCGACCGCGGAGCGGATGCCGCTGATCATTGGCCGCGAGCGTTTCATTCCTGGTTTCGAGGACAACCTGATCGGTCTGCGCGAGGGCGAGAGCAAGTCCTTCAGCGTGACCTTCCCGACCGATTACCAGGAGTCGGACCTCGCCGGGAAGCCGGCCCAGTTCGACGTCAAGCTGCTCGAGCTGCGCGTCAAGAAAATGCCTGACGCGGACGACGATTTCGCTCGCTCACTTGGCGCTTACGACGACATGGCCGCGCTGAAGACCGAGATTCAGGCGCGTCTCGAGCGCAACGCCCTGGACCGGGCGCGCCACGTTTTCGCCGATCGGGTCATCGAGTTCGCGATGGCCAACGCCACCGTGGAGCTGCCCGACCTGCTGGTTGAGCGCGAGCTCGAGATCATGCTCGACGAGTTGCATGTCCGCCTGGCCGAGCAGGGGATCGCCTACGACGAGTACCTGCGCGTGACCGA
This sequence comes from Chloroflexota bacterium, assembly GCA_030271555.1. Classification (GTDB taxonomy): domain Bacteria; phylum Chloroflexota; class Limnocylindria; order Limnocylindrales; family CSP1-4; genus JALYGJ01. The sequence continues at coordinate 3,163 of JARXKQ010000237.1, forward strand.
GCGAGACGAGGCC
>JARXKQ010000238.1 GCA_030271555.1 Chloroflexota bacterium
GTGGCGCCGGCCACGGCAGCGGCGATGTGGATGTCGGACCTGATCGTGCGCGCGTTGCTATGCGTGTACGGCGCGCTGTTCGTCGTCTTCTACGTGCCTGGCACGGACCTGTACGCACTGGTCTCGCACTGGTGCTGGCACGGAGTCGTGCCGCTCCTCGCCACGCACCTGCGGTTCACTGGGCACAACCTCGGGGACGCGGCTCTCATCGGCCCGACCGTCGTGCTGACGGTGTCACTGGCTTGGGGCGGCGTGGGCATCTACCGGGCCGCGCGCGCGGTAAGGCGCCTGCTGAAGGCATTCGCCGTCGGCGCCGGGCCCGGCGAGAGCCTGATTCTCGGTGACGGGCAGGTGATGATCGCCGCGGCCGGGCTGCGGCGTCCGCGGATCGTGGTGTCCGCGGGCGCGCTGATCGCCCTCGACGACGAGGAGCTCGCGGCCGGATTGGACCATGAGCGCGGCCACATCGATCATCGTCACCGTTTCGCGCTGCTCGCAGCCGAAGTCTTCGGCGCTGTCGCCCGCTTCCTCCCGGGGACCCGTCATGCGCAAGCCGAGCTCCTCTTTCATCTCGAGCGGGACGCGGACCAGTTCGCCCTGGCGCGCAATCACCACCCGGCCTCCTTGGCCAGCGCCATCTGCAAGGCCGCCGAATCCACCTTCGCGGTCGGCAGTCCCTCGCTTGCCTTGGGAGGCAGCAGCGTGGTGCGACGCGTCAACGTCTTGCTCGATGGCCCCGGGAAGCAGCGCTACGCCACCGCGATGGTCATCGGCTGCGCAATCTCGCTCACAGCGTTAGCGATCATCGCGCTGTTGGCCCTGCCGGGCGTCGCTCATGCCAGCGTCCATGCCGCCGGAGCCGCCCTGCCGGCGCATCCCTGCCCTGACTGACACGTCGGCAGGGCGACAGGCTCAGGCCACGATCTCCCCCGCGGGTCTGAAGCAGACCGTGCCGACCACGCGAAGCGCAGCTTCGAAGTCCCCTCCCGCGCCCATCGCGAAGGCGGCGACCAACGCGTCTGCGCCCGGCCGCTGGAAGTAGTTCTCCACATCCACCGTTCGGGACTTTCGCGATGCGCGGCGACCGACCCGCCGCTTGGATTCGGGGGTCACTCCGCGAGACGTCGCACCAAGCACGGGTCACGTTCAGCACTACGGGCACCGTGTGACCTCACACCCGGTGTTCGGGGTGCGCTTCCACGGGCGTGGCGGTCAGGGCGTCGTGACGACGGCTGCGGGCTGTGCGCTCAGGAGTGCCTGTGCAGCGCGATCGCCATGGCGCCCGAAGCCAGCTAGTCGCATCCCGGTCCGGCCGAGAGTAGTTCCCCGCACGGTGCCACCGGCTTCTACCGATGTCCGCCGTCAAGACGGGATCTACGCTCTCGGGATGAGTCACACCCTCCCTCAGCAGCAGCACGAAGCCACAGCAACCGGATGTGGTTGCGGCTGCGCCCACGTGGGAACGACGGTCTGAACTGGCCCCACTGCGACGGCTTGAAGTGGCCCCACCTTGTCCGATGCTGAGCTGACGCTTGGCGCTCGTTTTCGAGCGCGGGTGGAGGTCGGCAGAAGGTGGGATCCAGAGTGGAACAGTTCGAGCAGATCCGGCGTGATCACGACCGGGAGGGGCTGTCGATCAGGGCGCTCGCCGAGCGGCACGGGGTGCATCGGCGGGTGGTGCGGCAGGCGCTTGAGTCGCCGCTGCCGCCGCCCAGACGCACGCCAGTCGGGAGGCCGGCGCCAAAGCTCGGCGCGTATCGCGAGCTGATCGACGAGTGGCTGATCGGCGATCTGACGGCGCCGCGCAAGCAGCGGCATACGTCCAAGCGGATCTGGCAGCGGCTCGTCGACGAGTACGGCCTCGACGTCGCGGAGACGACCGTTCGTGATCACGTGCGCAAGCGCCGCCGCGCGCTCGGCCAGGCCGGGAGCGATGTGTTCGTGCCGCAGGTCCACGCGCCCGGGGTGACCGCGGAGGTCGACTGGGGCGAGGCCGACGTTCACCTGGCGGGGGCGCAGACGCGGGTGCATGTGTTCTTCATGCGCGCGTGCTTCTCCGGCGCGGCGTTCGCGATGGCCGCCCCGGTTGAGACGCAGCAGGCGTTCCTCGAAGGTCACGCTCAGGCGTTCGACTGGTTCGGCGGCGTGTTCGAGGAGGTCCGCTACGACAACCTCGGCTCGGCGGTGAAGAAGGTGCTGAAGGGCCGCCGGCGGATCGAGACCGACCGGTTCGTGGCGATGCGCTCGCACTACCTCTACGCGTCGATGTTCACCACGGCCGGCCTGCAGGGCGCGCACGAGAAGGGCGGCGTTGAGGGCGAGGTCGGCCGCTTCCGCCGCCGCCACTTCGTGCCGGTCCCGACGGCCTCATCGATCGCGCACCTGAACGTGATGCTCCGCGACGCCAGCGACCTTGACCTGCAGCGCCGCATCATCGGGCGGCCCGGAACGGTCGCCGACCAGTTCGCCGTCGAGCGGCCGCTGCTGCGCGCGCTGCCGACCGCCGGCGCGTTCGACAGCACCGAGATCGCGTCGGTCCGCGTCGACAGCAAGGCGCTGGTGACCGTTCGCCAGAACCGCTACTCGGTGCCGGTCGCACTCGCGGGGCTGCGCGTCTCCGCAGCGGTCGGCGCCAGCGAGATCCGCATCAACCACGGCGGCCGACAGGTCGCCCGGCACGAGCGGCTGCACGGCCGCTTCAAGACCAGCGCCCAACTCGACCACTACCTGGAGCTGCTGCGGCGCAAGCCCGGCGGCCTGGAACGCTCGCTCCCGCTGGCCCAAGAACGGCAGGCGGGCCGCTGGCCGGTCTGCTTCGACGAGCTCTGGGCAGCGCTCGCCGAGCGCTACGACGCCTCACAGGCAGCGGCGCAGATGGTCGACGTTCTGCTGCTCTGCCGCGAGCTCGGCCCCGCACGAGTGGAACTCGCCGTTCGCGGCACGCTCGCCGCCGGCGCGGTCGACGGCCGCGCCGTTGCCGTCCTCGCCCGCCGGGCGAGCACACCGGCCGCACCGCCGGCCAGGTTGACCGATCTGGACGCGCGGCTGACGGCCTGCGACCGGCCCGAGCCCGACCTCGCCGGCTACGACGAGCTGATCGGCGGCCAGGCATGAGCGCCGTGAAGAACGCACGGACCGCGGCGCTCGAGGCGCTGATCGAGGCGCAAGCGACGG
>JARXKQ010000239.1 GCA_030271555.1 Chloroflexota bacterium
CGGCGCGCTTCGAGGACCAGGCCGAGCTGCAGCAGGTGCTGACCTGGGCCGACAAGGTGCGCCGCCTCCAGGTCTGGACCAACGCCGACAAACCCGAAGAGGCTGCTCAGGCGCGACGTTACGGCGCGCAGGGCATCGGCCTGTGCCGGACCGAGCACATGTTCCGCGAAGGGGAGCGGCTCGACATCGTCCGCGACGCGATCCTCGTTGCCTTTCAGGCCACGCGGGCGAAAGAGAAGACGGCCGGCGGCGGGACGCTGTCGGGTGACGACGCGGCCGCGGTGGCGAAGTTCGACGAAGCCATCACCAAGCTGGAAGCCCTCCAGGAAGGCGACTTCTACGGCATCTTCGAGGCGATGGACGGCCTGCCGGTCGTCATCCGGCTGATCGACCCGCCGCTGCACGAGTTCCTGCCCAACCACAGCGAGGTGCTGGTCGAGGTCACGCGGATGGAGGCCAAGGGCGTCGCCGCCGACGATCCGGCCTACCTGTCAGCCAAGGAGACGCTGCGCGCGGTCGAGGCGCTGCGCGAGCAGAACCCGATGCTGGGCCTGCGCGGCATCCGCCTGGGACTGATGATCCCGGATCTCATCAAAATGCAGACGCGGGCCATCTTGAACGCCGCGATCCGCCGCGTTCAAGCGGGCGGCGATCCTCACCCGGAGATCATGATCCCGCTGGTCGGCCACGTGAACGAGCTGGCCGAGACGCGCAAGATCCTCGACGCGGAGGCTAAAGCCGTCCAGGAGAAGGCCGGCACGACGGTCGACTTCATGTTCGGCACGATGATCGAGGTGCCGCGCGGCGCTTTGACTGCCGATGCGATCGCCGAGCATGCCGAGTTCTTCAGCTTCGGCACGAACGACCTCACGCAGATGACCTTCGGCTATTCGCGCGACGACGCCGAGGGCGGCTTCCTGCTGAGCTACGTCGAGCGCGGCATCCTGCCGGCGAACCCGTTCCAGACGCTCGACACGGTAGGCGTAGGCCAGCTGGTACGCATTGCCGTCGAGAAGGGCCGCACGGCCCGGCCGGGGCTCAAGATCGGCATCTGTGGTGAGCACGGCGGCGACCCGGACTCGATCGCCTTCTTCGACGAAGTGGGCCTGGACTACGTCTCGTGCTCACCGTTCCGCGTGCCGGTGGCACGCCTCGCCGCGGCGCAGGCCGCGCTCAGCGGCGCCGCCGAGCGCGATCGTTGAGTCGATCGGGCGCTTGGCGCCTGATCGCACTCATCGGTGTCCTGGCGCTGGCGTGGTCCGTCCCGGCCTCCGTGGCGGCCGATGACGTCAACGTCTACGCGAACATCGGAGCGAGCAATCTCGATCCTGCGCTGGCCGGGCTCCACCCGATCGTGTACGTGCCCAATGAGTTGGGCGCCTCGGTCACGGTCATCGACGCCACCACCCTGAAGGTCGTCAAGACCATTCGGGTGGGCAGCTACCCGCATCACGTGACGCCCGCGTGGGACCTGCGCAGCCTCTTGGTGAATAACATGAGATCGAACGCGCTGACGGTGATTGATCCGTGGTCGATAGCGAAAGTGGGTCGAGTGCCGATGGCAGCGCCGTACAACCTGTACTTCACCCCTGACGGCACGACAGCAATCGACATTGCCGAACCACTCGATCGGATCGTGTTTTATGACCGCGCGACCTGGGCCAACCTGGGCCGCGTCGAAATTCCCTCGCGCGGCCCAGATCACGCTGATTTCTCGGCCGACGGCAGCTACTTCCTCGTCAGCACCGAATACGGCGGCTGGGTTTACAAGGTCGACGTCGCCCAACGCGCGATCGTGGGGGCCCTCAAGGTGGGCGGCTCGCCCGTCGATATCAAGCTCTCAGCGGATAGCTCGATCTTCTACGTTGCCAATCAGGGGCGCGGTGGCGTTTCGCTGGTCGACGCCATGTCGATGACCGAGATTGGCTTCCTGCCGACTGGAGCAGGCACCCATGGCTTCGCGGTCAGCCGCGACGGCACTTCGCTTTACACCAGCAACCGGCGTGCGGGCACGATCAGCGTGATCGACTTTGCGACGCGAGCCGTGGTCGCCACGTGGGACGTGGGCGGCAGTCCGGACATGTTGAGCGTGTCAATCGACGGCACGCAGCTGTGGGCCTCGAATCGCTGGAATGACAACGTCAGCGTCATTGACACGGGCGACGGCAATGTGATGACGCGCATCAAGGCAGGCAATGGGCCGCACGGCCTGACCTACTTTCCTCAGCCCGGTCGGTTCTCGCTCGGCCACAACGGCGTGTATCGCTGAGTCCTCCCGCACTGAGTCGTCCGGCATTGAGTCGTCCACCACGGGTTCGTCCGGCATAAGAAGAGCCCCGACCTTTCGGTCGGGGCTCTTTGTCAGTGACTGAAGGTCAGTCGCTGTCTCGCGATCAGGCGCGGCGGCGCTGGAAGCAGTCGTCGCAGAAGACGGGCTTGCCGCTCGTGGGCCGGAAGGGCACCATCGCGGTCTTGCCACAGTTCGAGCAGGTGGCCTCGAACAACTCGCGCGGCCGACGCTCGCGGAAACCACCGCCACCACCAGCAGCGCCGTAGCCACCGCCACCACCGGAGCTGTAGCCACCGCCACCGCCACCGCCCATTGAATCGCCAGAGCCCATCGACGCCTTGCGGGCGGCGCGGCAAGAACGGCAGCGGCGCGGGTCAGAGAAACCACGCTCCTGGTAGAACTGCTGCTCGCTGGCAGTGAACACGAACTCCTGGCCGCAATCGGCACAGGTCAGAGTTCGATCCGCTTGCAAAGAAAAACACTCCTTCTCGAGCCGGGCTTCGCGACTTTTCTCGCGTAGACCCGTGAGAGGAGCGTCGTTGTGGACCGGCCTATTACACCCGTAGCGACGGGCTTCCGTGCTCAATCGAACCCGAATGAGCACCCGCAGTGTGCGGGTTAAGCGTCCCGCAGTCAATAGTCCGCCCATTCGCGTACGCTGCGGACCAGGTATGGCCCACCCACCCACATTGCGCGAACTGACGGCCATGGGCGAGCTCGACCCCGGCCTGGCGGCGCTGCTCTGGGTCCTGGCCGAGCACGGGCTGCCGCTGTCCGTGGCATCGCCTGATCGTGCAGCGGCACAACGAGTGCGCGGCGCGATCGTCGCCGCGGCGGGTGCCGGCCCAGCGCCGGCGCGTCTCGCGCCCGCGGGCGGCGTCG
>JARXKQ010000240.1 GCA_030271555.1 Chloroflexota bacterium
CGCCGTTACGCAGGACGGTGGCCCGGTCACAGATGGCCGCGATCTCGATCATGCGGTGGGAGATGAAGATCACCGACTTGTCGCCACCGCGCCGGCCCGCGATGACCTCGAGCACCCGCTCGGTCAAGTTGGCCGGCAGCGCGGCGGTCATCTCGTCGAGCAGCAGGGCATCGGGATCGATGGCCAGGGCACGGGCGAGGTCGACGATCCGGAGCGTCGCCAACGGCAATCGCCGCGCAAGGCTCGACAGATCGAGATCCGTAACCCCCAGCTCATTCACCCAGTGGCGGAAGGTGTCCACCGGGGTATCGGTCAGGCGCAGGTTGTCGCGGATGTCGAGATCCGGGATGACGGCAGGCTCCTGGTAGACGGACACCAGGCCGTTGCGCCGTGCCTCTGCAGGCGAATGTGAGATTCGTTCGCGGCCGCGCAGAGAGATGTGGCCGCTGTCGGGGGTGACCGCGCCCGTCAGGATCTTGACGAGGGTGCTCTTGCCGGCGCCGTTTGCGCCCATGAGCGCGTGAACCTCGCCCGGACGTACGGCGAGCGATGCGTTGCGCAGCGCGATGACCGCGCCGTACGCCTTGGAGACGCCGGTCGCGTCGAGCAGCAGGTCTGTCGCGCTAAGTGTCTCTGTCTCTGTCTCTGTCTCTGTCTCTGTCGCTGTGACTGTCATCGGCTTCCCATGCGGCGGGAGTGAAGAAGGGGAGGCCGGCAACTCGTGCCGGACCTCCCCTTCAAAGTAACTCGAGTTACGCCGAGGCTATGCGCCCGAGCAGGACGACGGGACCGTGTTCGGGTCGTACGTCGTGTAGCCCGGAACCTCGAGACCGAGAGGCCAGAACGGGTCCATGCCCGGGACGGAGATCCATCCCTGGAGGTCGGTCTTGCCCTGAGGGGTCGTGTTGTCCAGGAGTACTGGATCCAACAGGATCGTGTTCGGCCGGCCGGCGCCCGTTGAAGGCGTGACGGCATCGCGGTGGAGCAGCTTGTAGGCGAGGTTGACGCCCGCGCCACCGACAGCTGCCGTATTGGTCACGGCCGCACCGATGAGGCCGTCATAGCCGCCGTCCGTGTTGAGCAGCTGCTTGACGAAGCCACCGATGTCCGCGTCAGCGATCGGAACGAACGGCTTGCCCGCCGCCTTGATCGCATCGACGATCTGGGTGCCCATGCCGGATGCCCAGATGCCCTGGATCTGGTCATAGCCGCCGCCCGAGATGAAGTCGTTCGTGATCTGGGTGGCATTTGCCGGATCCCAGCCCGTGAACGTGCCGCCCGGGTTGATGACGACGATGTTCGGATGCGTCTTGAGGGCGTTGTTGAAGCCAATGTCGCGGTCGGAGTCGGCCGGGTGACCGGCGAGGCCGCGGGTGTACCAAACAGTGCCGGTTCCGCCCATCTGGTCGAACAGCCAGTTGGCGCCGAGCTCGGCGTACTTGATCTGGTTGTTGTACAGGTTCCAGGTGTTCGGATCGGTGACGTAGGCGTCAACAGACACCGTGACGATGCCTGCCGCGTGAGCCTCGGCCAGGGCCGCGTTCAGTGCGTCAGGATCGTTGGGGTTGAAGACGAGCGCGTCGACGTTCTGCGAGATCAGGGTGCGCAGGTCAGCGAGCTGGCCGGCTGCGTCGACGTTGTGGTGAATAACGTTGATGCCCGAGATCTTCGAGGTCCCGAGCGACTTTGCCTCAGCCTTCGCGGTGCAGACCTGCTCCTCGCGGAAGCCGTTACCAACGCCGCCGCCGTTCGAGTAGCCGATCGAGAACGGACCGGTTGTGTTGGGCGTGGGTGTGGCCGCCGGACCGGTGCTGCAGGCAGCGAGGATAAGCACCACGCCAGCCAGCATCCCGAAGATCGGTAGCCGGGTCGATTTGACCATTACTTGAGTTCCTCCTCCGTGTGAAAAAATCAATGGCGATCTCTTCAAGCCCTTTGCCGTCAGCCACCTCCTTGTCTGGCGATCACGTGGGCAAGTCGCCGCGCGTGCTCTCTATATGCCTGTTCGAAGAGTCCGCGTGACTGCTCCTGGCCGACGACCGCCGCCCGGGTGATGACGGGCGGCATCTGGCCGCGCTCGGTCAGGAGCTCTGCCACGCGAACTTTGATGGAGTTGACGATTGCTACCGCGGCGATGGTAGACCCCGGGCCTACCGGCGTCGCCAGATTATCGATTATCGATAGGGCGTCGGCAGGCGGCGTGCAGAGGTCGATCACGAGGTCGGCCTCATCGAGGAGGCGCGCCCCGGCAGCGGGGTCTGGGTCAGCTGACATCGACTGCGCGACGGAAGTCACCGCGATGACGCGCATTCCCCGCCGCCGCGCGCCGCGTGCCATCTCGACGGGCGCCGCGGTCAGGCCGCTCGCGGAGAAGACCATCATCGCGTCGCCCGGCCCGAACTCGTAGTTCGACAAGATGACCTCGGCGAGGCCGGGCATGCGCTCGATGTACATCGCCTGGCGCTGGCCGTTCGTGCCCACACCCTCACCGATGAAGGTCATCGACAGCTCGATCATCGCGTGCCAGCCGGGGTACGAGCCGTAGCGCGGGAACATCTCCTCGACGGGGATGCGCGAGTGGCCTGTGCCAAAGAGATGCACGAGGCCGCCCGCGCCAATCGTGTCGGCGCACCACTGGCTCGCCTGCTCGATGGCGCCACCCTGGGTCGCGCCAACCTTCGCGAGCAGCTCCTGCGCGGCACTGAGCCAGCGCGGCGCGGGCGCGGGCGGAGCTGCGTCGGCCACGGTAGTCAAGCTAATAGCCGTCCGCGCTGCCGACTGCTGTAAGGGTCGCTGCGCCCGCGTCCGCCCCCGCGCCCGTGTCTGCCTTGCGCGCCTTGAAATCGTCGATGATCGTCGCGGTCGCCGTCGCGCCCACGCGGGTCACGCCGATCGCCATGACTTCGAGCAGCGCGTCGAGCGTGCGCACGCCGCCGGCCGCCTTGACCGCGATATTCATCGGGGTGTTGGCGCGCATGAGCTTCAGGTCCTCATGCGTGGCGCCGGTCCCCGCGAACCCGGTCGAGGTCTTGACGAAGTCGGCGCCCGCCGCCTCACAGGCATGGCAGGCGCGGATCTTCTGGCCGTCGTCGAGGTACGCGTTCTCGAAGATCACCTTGACGATCGCGCCGGCCTTGTGAGCGACCTCTACCACGGCCTCGATGTCGCT
>JARXKQ010000241.1 GCA_030271555.1 Chloroflexota bacterium
CGCCGGCTCGATTTCATGGAGGCCGTGCGGGTCGAGCATCGCGCCATCGTCGATACGATGGCCAAGGGCGATGCCGATGCGGCTAACGGCAAGCCGCAAAGTGCCATCGAGCACTACAAGAACGCCTGGGACAAGATCACCAAGTAAATCCAGCCAGCTGTGCTGGCAGAATCCAGAACCTAAAGGCCGGGCGACCAATCAAAGTCGCCCGGCTTTTTCGCTGCCCGGCAGTCGGTCCGAACGCCGCTGAAGAAAACGTAGAGGCCGAGCGAGCGCCCCAGCGCTGCTAGCCCGGCCCCTTCAGGAGGTTTTGGCTCCTGACCGTTGCGCGGAGGAGAGGGATCTCCGCGTGCAACGTCTAAACGCAAGGTTGGCCCCATCGGTTCCCAACAACAATCCGCCGACCCACGGATTCGACTACTAAGGCGCCTCTCGGTATCCGGATACGGGTACTACGGATGCGGTGACGAGCACGCTGTTTAGAAAAGCAGCGCGGCCTTTCGGCCGCGCTGCTGTATTTCCGGGTGTATGCCCCAATCGCGGGGCGGCGGACTATTCGGCCTTGTCGGAAGCCTCCGCGGCGCCACCTTCTGGCTTCTCCGTGGTTTCGGCAGCCGCCTCGGCGGCAGCGGCCTCCGCTGCGCCCACGACGGCCTCTTCTTCAATGCGCGGCTGCTGGACGCGAGCGATCGGCTCGGAAGCGTCTGTGACCATCGTCACACCAGCAGGCATGACCAGGTCTGACGCATGCAGCACCGCCTCGAAATCGGTGAGCGGCGTGATGTCGAGCTCGATGCCCGAGGGCAGATCGTCTGGCTTCGAGCGCACGAGGACTGAGTCGCGCATGTGGAGCATGACGCCGCCTTGCTTGGCGACTGCCTCGGACTGGCCCACGAAGATGAGCGGCACGTCAACGGTGCGCTCTTCCGACAGGTCGACGACTAGCAGATCGACATGCAGCGTGCGGCGGTTCACCGGATGCTCCTGGATTGCCTGGAGCAGTACCGGCTGGACCTTGCCGTCGCCGTCGATCGAAAGGTCGATTACGGCGTGGCGGCCAGTGCGGCGGCGTAGCAACTCGAACTCGTGCGTGTCGAGCGAGATGTTCTGTGAAGGCATGCCGGCGCCGTAGACGACGGCCGGGAGGGTGCCGCCCTTACGCAGGCGGGCGACGGCCTTGCCGCGTATGTCGCGCGGCTGGGCGGAAAGCGTTGGTCGGCTCATAGGACGGCTGATTGTACGATGCGAGGCGTGGCGGCCTCGATTCTGATAGTTGAAGACGAGTACGCCGTTGCCCGCGGCCTCCAGTACGCGCTCCAACAGGAGGGCTACGACATCACCGTCGCGCGGAGCGGCGAGGAGGGCCTGGAGATCGCCACGCGCGCGGCGCCGGACTTGATCGTGCTCGACGTGCGCCTGCCCGGGATGGATGGATTCGAGATGCTGCGCCGCCTCAGGGGCGCGGGCAACAAGGCGCCGGTGCTCTTCCTCACGGCGCGCGACGAGGAGATGGACAAGGTCATCGGCCTCGAGCTCGGCGCGGACGACTACATGACGAAGCCCTTTGGGCTGCGCGAGCTGATGAGCCGCATCAAGTCGCTCCACCGCCGCGCGTACGGCGAGCTGGCCGACGCGGCCGGCGGGCGCGTCATTCGCCACCACGATCTGCTGATCGACCTGGACCGCCGGCGCGTCCAACGCGGCGACCGGCGCCTTTCACTGACGGCAACGGAGTTCGAGATCCTGCGCCACCTGGCGTCGCGGCCGGGCCGCGTCTTCTCGCGCAGAGAGCTGATCGAGCTGGTCCGCGATTACGAGGCGCTCGACCAGGACGAGAAGACGATCAACGTCCACGTCAGCCACCTGCGCGAGAAGCTCGAGGACGACCCGTCCGACCCGCAATTCATCCTCACGGTTCGCGGAGCGGGCTACGCCTTCGCGGAGCGCTAGCCCGGCACCCTGATGCCGCCGCGTCTGTTGCCGCGCGTCCTGACCGGGTTGCGCGCCCGCCTCGTCCTCGGCTTTCTCATCGTCGTTGCGATCGTGCTCGCCCTGATGTTCGCGACGCTGCCCCGCCTGCTCGACGGCTACTTCGCCCAGCAGGCGCGCGAGGACCTGGGCAGGCGTTCGGGTGAGATCCGGCTGATCATGATCAGCCGGCTGCTGCTCTATCAGTCGGCCGGTGTCGAAGCTCCCCGGCCAATCCTCCAGCCGACCGAGCCGCTGACTGTCGCCCCGGGATTAGCCGATTCACTGGGCACCCCCGCGGCCGGCTACGTCTTCGAGCTGGCGCGCGACATCGCCCAGGCCAACGTCACGGTGACCGTCGCGCCAGACCAGGAGCACCCTGACCAGGTGGTCTATCGGCTCGATGTGCCGCTCCCCGACCAATACGCCCAGCCCGGCCAACAGCGCGAATCAATCCAGGGCGACGCGTACACGTTTACGTTCTCCGACCTGTTCTGGACGCAGGCCGGCGCGGCCGCGCCACAGCGGCTGGTCACGGTCACGCTATCCGACCCGTTCACGTACCGGGCGCAGACCATCGAGACGATCATCGGCGTCATGGGCGTCGCCGCGGTGCTCGCCCTGATCGCGGCCATCATCCTGTCGCTGCTCATTGCCAACCGCCTGGCGAACCCGATTCGGCGCCTCACCGGCGCCGCCCGCGAGCTGAGTGAGGGCCACCTCGACACACGCGTCCCATCACCGGGCAATTCGCCCGAGATGCTCGATCTGACCGCGGCGTTCAACGCCATGGCCGAGCGCGTCCAGGACTCGATCGAGTTCATCCGCCGTGACCGCGACCGATCGCGCGACTTCCTCGCCGACGTGTCGCACGAGCTGCGCACGCCGATCGCCGCACTGCGAACGTTCAACGAACTGCTGACCGAGGGTCAAGTGCCGGACAAGGCCACCCGCCAGGAGTTCCTCGAGCAGAGCCGCCAGCAGATCGAGCGGCTCGACTGGTTGGCGAGCAACCTGCTCGAGCTGTCCAAGCTGGATTCCGGCCTTGTACTCCTCGATCTGCGGCCGGACGACCTCCGCGCGGTTGTCGAGAACGCCGTCCAACAGGCGCAGCCGTCGGGCGACCGCAAGGGCGTGAAGATCGTCGTGAACCTGCCCGATGAACCACTCCGCCAGCGCCACGACCCGCAGCGCATAGGGC
>JARXKQ010000242.1 GCA_030271555.1 Chloroflexota bacterium
ATTTTTTCCGCTTCGCCAAGCGGGCCGTCGTGCATGATGGTGCGGTCCGGCCGCACCACTGCCAGCCACCCCACTGGCGCGGCGCCCGGCACCAGCGCGTTGGTCATGTCTTCCCAGCTGAGCGCGCCCGTTGGCGCCTGGCCGCGATGGCGGATCTGCACGATACAGCCGCCTGCCCGCGTCCACTCGGCCAAGCGGTCGGCGGACAGTTTCGCGGCGGGGTCGCAGCCGAATCCGACCAGGGTGAGGCGCGCGCCGAGCGCATCGTCACTCGGCACGATGACCGCGCCGAGACCGCTGCGCACCAGGCCTTGCGGCAGCATGTCGCCACGCACGAGCTTCGAGCGCGTCCTGCCTTTGGCAAACAGGCCCTGGCCGAACCGGGCCGCGGGCTTCATCTTCAGGTCTTCGAAAAAGGACCGGGCGGGCGGGATGAACTGTGCCAGTCTGATCAGGCCGTGCACGCCGAATGCGGTCAGGCGGTTACGCGGCATGACGAGCTTGCCCATCATTAATGCGAAATTGACGACCGACCTGGCATGCGGGCGCCGCTCCGTGTCATAGCTGTCGAGGATCGATTGGTCGGCCTGGCCGTGCACCACCGCCGCCAGCTTCCACGACAGGTTGGCGATGTCGCGCAGCCCGGACACCAGGCCCTGACCGACGAACGGCGGCGTGATGTGGGCGGCGTCGCCGACCAAAAACACCCGCCCCTTGGAAAAACGATCGACGATGCGCGCGTGAAAGCGGTACACGGCGGTGCGCTCGATGGTCAGGTCTTCCGGTTTGCACCAGGGCGCCAGCAGCGCGCGGATTTTCTCCGGTTGCTCCATCTGCTCGCGCGTCTCGCCCGGCTGCAGCATGAATTCCCAACGCTGCCGGTTGCCCGGCGCCGGCATGTGCGGGCTCGGGCGCCGCGGGTCGCAGATGAACTCGATGTGATCGATCCGCTTGGCGGCGTCGATGGCGTCGACCACCAGCCAGTCCTGGGTAAACGTCTTGCCTTCGAAGCCGAGGCCAGTGTGGCGGCGGACGAACGAACTGGCGCCGTCGGCGCCGACCAGGAAGCGCGCATGCACGCTTGCCGTACTGCCGTCGGCCAGGCGCAGCAGCGCATGCACGCCGTTCGCGTCCTGTTCGAACTCGATCAGTTCGGTGCCCAGCGACACGTGCACGCACGGGTAGGCGGGCAGGCGGCTGCGCAGGACGCGCTCGAGCTCCGGCTGGTAAAAGGTGACGATCCAGGGATGGCAATCGATGGCCCCGGCGGTGTTGGCACGGGCGTAGTTGCCGAACAGGGGAGAATGCATTTGCACGGTGGCCGTTGCGATGGTGGCGAAAGCGCCATCCTCGAGACCGGCCGACTGCAGGATGCGCAAGGCCTCGTTGTCGAGGACGATGGCGCGCGGGGCCGTAAACACGTCGTGCGCCATGTCGATGACGAGCGTGCTGATGCCCTGTCGGCCCAGCAGGTTGGCCGCGGCCGCACCCACCGGTCCCATACCCACCAGCAGCACGTCAACGCGATCAGGAATAGTCGATTTCATGGGTGCCTCATTTATCATCGAGGATGGTGGGGGAAACGTCGACCGGAAGGGCAAACCTGCCGAGTAGTTCGCGGGCCCGCTCCGCGTCGCCGGGCGCGCCGGTCACCAGCGCGATCGTGCCGCGCCGCGGGTCGGCCATCACGCGCACGCCGGCCTCGATGCCGGCAGCGGACAACAAGGCCCGATAGACGTGTTCGGCTGTACGCATGCGCAGCTCGGCCTTGGCGATCTTGCCGACGGCAGTCAGCGCCATGTCGGCCACGATCTCGATGCGCACCGGCGCTGCGGCGCGCTCCGGCACCTGCTTGAGTGCGAAGGCCAGCAGTTCTTCCGCTGTCGCATGCCGGCCGGGCTTGAGCGTCACATAGGCTACCGGCAGCTCGCCGGCGTGCAGGTCGGGCTGTCCGACCGCACCGACGAGCGCGACCGCCGGGTGCTGCTGCAGGGCCGCTTCGATCATCGCCGGGTCGATGTTGTGGCCGCCGCGGATGATCAGGTCCTTGGCCCGGCCGGTCAGGTGCAGGTAGCCGTCCTGGTCCAGGTAGCCCAGGTCGCCCGTGTTGAGCCAGCCGGGACTGAGCCAGATGCCCTGGTTGTCGCTGTCGCGCAGGTAACCGGGGAACACGTTGGGGCCGCACACGCCGATCACGCCGACCTCGTTCGGCGCGCACTCGCCGATGGCATGGCCGGCGCTGTCGATCTGCCAGATTGCCAGCTGTTGGTGCGGCAGGCGCAGGCCGACAGAACCGAGGCGGCGGCTGGTGCTGACCGGGTCGATCGACGAAATGCAGGCCGCTTCGGTCAGGCCATAGCCCTGGTACAGCTCGATGCCTGCCGCCGCTTCGAAGCTGCGCGCAACCTCGACCGGCAATGGCGCGGCACCGCAGAAGGCGAAGCGCAACGACGAGATGTCGGCGCCATCCTGCGCCAGATCGGCCAGCGTGGCATAGATCGTCGGCACGCCGCTGAAACTGTTGGCCCGGAACCGTTCGACCAGCTTCCAGAAATTCTGCAACACACCCTTGCCGCGATAACCCGACGGGGTCAGCATGACCACTTCCCAGCCGGCGTTGAATGCTCCGAGTCCGGTGACCATGGCACCATTGACGTGGAACAGCGGCAGGCCGCAGATGATGATGTTCGGTCCGGGCACCACCACATTCAGCATCGCCGCGACGAACGCTTCGTTCTGGTGCGAATGCATGGCGACCTTGGGGACACCGTTGGTGCCGCCGGTGTGGAAATACGCGCAGATATCGCCCGGCGCGATGCGGCGGCCGGAGGCAAGCGCATCGGCGCGCTCGGCCTTCATCGCCGCGTCGAACTGCACGACGCTCACGCCGGCGCGCGAGGGCATCGGCGCCGCCGCTGCCAGCTGCGCGAGCAGCATACGGGTTGCGTCGTCGACATAATCGTTTATTCCGGCAATGAACAGGGTGCGGATCGACGGGCAGCGCTCGACCACCGCCACCGCCTTCTCCCATAGGTCGCCGTGCGGCCCGGGCGCGAAGGCGACCAGCGCCTCGGCCGCGGTTTCGTTGACGATGCTGACGATCTGTTCGACGTCGAGCATGGGGTTGACCGGGCTGGCGATGCCGGCGGCCTGGGCACCGAGCAGCGC
>JARXKQ010000243.1 GCA_030271555.1 Chloroflexota bacterium
CCTCAATCGAGTCGCCGTCCACCCGGAACCACACTGGCGAGGTGATGGCATCGCCGTCCTCCCGGTAGAGCGTCATCGTGGCCGGATGGGCCGCCTCGAGGAACAACTGAATTTCAGGTGCCGCGGGGTCGAGCTTCATGGCCTGAGGCTACCCGACGCGCGCCTCGGTTAGCGTCCGCGAATGTCACTCGTGAGCAGTGTCCGCCCGAATGCGAAGTTTCCGCGCCTCAGGCGACGTGCGGCATTGCCGGTCTGTCGACCAAGAGGAGAACTTTCAGGATGTAGGCCGGCGCGGACGCCCCCTCGGCTCGGGCGCCGCGCAAATCCAGCCGGCGCAGCTCTGTCGCCGCGCGTCCCACTACCGCGGACGAGCAGAGGGGTGGCTGGTGGTGCCGAGCCTGGAGCCTCGTTGAGAGAGCTCCGAGCACACCGGGCTTCGCCGTGCAGGTCCCTCGACAGCGTTGGTCGGAGTCAACTGACACCTTGGGCCGCTACGCGCTCGTTGTTCGACGCCTGCGTCCTCGAGGGCGCCCGGTTCGACGGCTTCCAGCACGTCGACGATTGGGTCCCGCAGCGCCTCGTCACGGCCACCGGCCCGAACCCCCTGCCACGGTAAGCGAGACCGTCCTGCCGGCATCGCGCCTGCTCGACCTCACCGGCCGCGTCGCGCTCGTCACCGCGTCGCGCCGGATTCGAACCTCCGACCTTCGGCTCCGGAGGACGACTCTCTATCGGCCGAGCTACAGGCGGGCCGGGGGCCGATGACCGAGGACGACGCTCGCTCGCCCCCGCTTCTGTCTTTCCGTCGCTGCCCCCCGAATCAGACCTCCCGCGAGGTGCGGCTCAGGTGAGGCTCCGGCGCCCGGCGACGGCAAGCGCCAGGCGAAGGGGCACGCTCACGAGAAGGAACGGCAGGGCAAAACCAAGTCCCAGCAGCAGCGTCAATGGACTGGTCGCCAACCCCAGCCGGGCGCCCCGCCGCCGACCTTGCCAGAGCCACATGCCGGCAAGCGCGTCGAGGGTGCTGACCAGAATCAGGGCCCAGCACAGCATCTTGAAGCGTTCGGTCCCGAGCTGGACGACCGGACCATCGAGCGACCGAAAGCCCCACGGGGTCATCGGCAGCTCGCCGGTTCGGTCGAGATGCCAAAGCGTGACAAGCGTTCCGATGCCGAAGCCGATGCCCAGGACGACGTAGTTCACGGCGGCCAGACGAACGAGTGCAGAAGCTGGCCGCCCGGGAAGCGACGGGCCGGCGCCGTCGACCATCAGCTGGCCGCCAACTCTAGAGATACCTTGCGACGGCCATCGTTAGGGCTGCCAGGAGCAGCAGCGGCAGATCGACTCGTCGCGCCAGGCGCATCCGCCCGTCCGCCCACGCCAGCCGCTGCTGCTGGGCGTCGGTCGGTATCCCGTCGCCCGCCGCCAGCTCCGATTGGACCGCGACCTGAGCGGCGATGCTCGGGCCGATGAGGATCAGACCGCCGACGAACGAGGCGATCGCGGCGAGGCCACCGATCGTGAACGCGAGCCCGACAGGCGAGGCGATCCACGCCGACTGCAGCCCGCCGGAGTCGCGCCAGTAGAGCGCCGCTCCGCTCAGGATCGTCAGTAGGGCGACGATCGGGAAGAAGACGCCCATCCGGCGGCGCTTCATGAGGTGTTCCATGAATGGCTGGCCCGCTCGTCCCAAGGCATCAGCCGTAGGCCCGAGGAAGAACGAGCCGATGATCGCGCCGCCGAACCAGCTCATCGCAGATCCGACGTGGACGATTCGCAGCCCGATCAGCAACAGATCCATCGATTGCCACCCCACTCGCTTTGTATCTGGACACGTACCTCAGGGTCACGGCTGGGACCACTCCCGCCCGACGAAGACGCGTCGATTGGCTCGTTTCTTCATCGGCCTGCGCTCACGACATCGACCCTCGCAGGTTCGCTCTCGCTGCGCCGCGGTAGGCCACGAGTCCCGCAGCCACACCAATCGCGACCAGCGCGATGTCCGTCGTCCATGCCGCAACTTCGTCGGACTGCTGCACGGTGAGCACGGCATAGAGGACGATCCAGACCACGGCGACGACGTTCGACGCGGACACGACCAGGGCACTCGGGCGCGCAATCAGCAACAGACCCACGACGGCGGCGACCACCCCGACCGCGGTGGTGACGACCCACTGGACCGGGTCGGTCCTGAAGATGAGCGTCATCGCGATCGCGAATCCAGCCGCCACGAGCCACAGCACACCAGCGATTCCGAGCCTGTTCATCTCTGCCTCCCTCACCGTGCAGCGCCACGGCTCGGGCGTCGCAGGAGTTTCTGTCAGGCCAATCTGTAACTGTCTACGGCGTAGACCAATGTATACGGTGTACACTAGCCAGCGTGGTTCGTGACGTCAAGGCCTACCGCGGACTGACCACGGAGCGTGTGGTGGATGCCGCGCTGGGGGCAGCGGATGCGGGTGGCATCGAGGCGGTCAGCCTGCGGCGGCTCGCCGGGGCCCTCGAGGTGACACCGATGGCCATCTACCGACACGTGCGGAACAAGTCCCACCTGCTCGACCTGATGGTCGAGCAGGTGCTGGATCAGGTGGACCTCGTGACTGCCGACACGGCCACCTGGCAGAACCGGCTGCGCCGGCTGCTGGCCAGCTTCCAGGCGGTCGTGGCGGCGCACCCGGCGACGGCCCTGCTGCTCTCGCGACCCTTCTTCTCCCCGGCCGCCCTGCGCGTGAGCGAGGCCATGCTGGCGACCCTCCACAGCGCGGGCTTCGACACCGGCCAATCGGCGCGCTTGGTGCAGGTGATCACCGGCATGGTCCTCGGCCCGGCCATCAATCGCGCCACGTGGGCGACGGCTTCACGCAATCTTCCGGCGGACGCCGACCGCCAGCAGGCGTCCATGGAAGGGCTGTCCGCTGGCGAGTTCCCCTACCTCTCGAGCGCCGCGGACCAGTTCATGAATTGGTCTGCGGGGGCGGACGCCGATCGTCTGGCGATCGAGCTCCTGGTCGGCGGTCTGGAGGGGCTCGCCGCCCAGCCGAACCGAGGTGGGGAGCCGAGGGACGGTGAGTCGTGAATAGAAGAAGTATTCGGAGCGCGCCCGACAGGCTCGAGGCCGACTAAGCGTGCGCCGGCGAAGGACTTCGTGGCTCGCAAGAAGGCC
>JARXKQ010000244.1 GCA_030271555.1 Chloroflexota bacterium
TCGACGCGACCTCAGCGGTGTTCCACACCTACCGCGCCTTTGGCCTGCCGACGCAATTCTTCCTCGACAAGAACGGCGTGATCCGCAACGTCGTGCTGGGCCCCGTGTCGCGTGACCAGGTCGAGGCGATCCTCGCCCCGCTGCTCAGCGAGTAATCCGGTCTGCTGGCCCGGTACGCTAGTGGCGTGATCGGGAGGATTGGCCGGCGGACGGCCCTCGTCTTCGGCAGCTACGGGATTGCGTTCCTGCTGCTGGCCGTGGCGCATCAGTTGGGCGCGCCGCCGCTGCTGACATTCGTGTTGGCCGTGGTCGCGCTGGCTGCCGGCGCCATGTCCGTAGGCGAAGCGACTGATCGGCTGTCTCACCGCCTCAGTCCAGCCGCAACGGGCCTTGTGCAGTCGACCCTGGGCAACCTGCCCGAGCTGTTCCTTGCGATCTTCGCGTTGCAGGCGGGCCTCTTCAATGTCGTCGCTGCCGCCCTGGTCGGGTCGGTGCTGGGCAACGCGTTGTTCGTGCTGGGGCTGGCGCTGGTGGTCGGTGGTCTGCGCCATGGCCAGCTCAAGTTCTCCAAGGCCGCGAACCGCCTGTATGCGACGATCCTCCTGCTGGGCGTGGCCGCCCTCATCGTGCCGTTCCTCGCGACGCAGGTGGGTGAGCCCGATTTTGGCCATGCCAGCGAGTTGTCGGCAGTGGTGGCGGTCACTCTGCTGGTCATCTTCGCCATCTCGATCCCCATCTCGCTCCGTCTGCCCCAGGCCGGGCCTGGAGCGCGGCCTGAGGTGGATGAGGAGGTAGACCGCACGCAGGCGCCGCACGGTCCACTCTGGCCGATTCTGCTCGCGCTCGCACTCTCGGCCGGGTCTGCGGCGCTCGTCGCCGACTGGTTCGTCGAGGCGCTGCGTCCGGCCATGGCGACGATCGGCATGAGCGAGGCTTTCGCCGGCCTGATCGTGATTGCGCTCGCGGGCAATGCCGTCGAGAACCTCGCCGCCATCAGGGCTGCTTCTCAGAACCGTGCGGATCTATCACTCTCGCTCGTGCTCAACTCGGCGCTGCAAGTCGTGCTCTTCCTGGCCCCGCTGGTGGTGCTGCTGAGCTTCTTTGTCGCGTCCGCGCCGCTGACGCTCGTGTTCACGCCACTGCTGCTGGGCGCTCTCGCGGTCAGCGCGATCCTGGTGTTCGCGATCGTGCTCGACGGCGAGGCGAACGCACTCGAGGGGGCAATGCTCCTTGGGCTGTACGTGATCATCGCGGCCGCCGTCTGGTGGGGCCCGCCGATCCGCTAAAGCGTTGGCTCGAATCTGAAGCGGTCGCGATCCGCGATGAACCGCCCCACCGGCTGGCGCGGCTCATGCGACAGCACAACCGTCCAGCCCTCCTCCGCGGCCTGGCGGAAGAGCGATGCCTTGACCTCGACGCTCGTCAGCGGGAAGTCATCGAACGACGGCACCCAGCGCGGGTTGGCGCTCCACGGGCGCATGCACAGGTCGCCGAAAAAGCCGACTGTCCGCTCCTTTCCGCGCACGACGACCGCCTGGTGACCGCCCGAGTGACCGCCGGTCCGAACAACCGACACTCCCGGCAGAACTTCCTCATCGCCCTGGGCTGACCCACCCCGCCCCCACGGCTCGACCAGGCGCAGATCCGGCTGCTCGTAGGAAGCGATCAATCGGGGGTTCGTGCCCAGCGCGAACCGCCATTCGTCCGCCTGCGCAACGATCCTGGCGCGCGGAAAAGCCTGGCCGCCGTCTTCGGTCAGTAGCCCGCCGGCGTGATCGAAATGAAGGTGGCTGAGCGCAACTAGGTCGACCGTTTCCGGATCAAAGCCAGCGGCACGCAGGGCGGGGAGAATCGGCGACCCCATCACCCCGCGCTGCTCGCGGTGATGCTCGTCCATGCGCTCGCCTATGCCCGTCTCGACCAGCACCCGGCCGCCCGGCGTCTCGATGAGCAGGCAGTTCAAAGCCTGGTTGAGCGTCGAGTTGGGGTTGATCTCCGCCTCGACCAGGCGCTGCCACATGGTCCGCGGCACCGGGCCAAAGGCGGCGCCGGCGTCGGTCGTGAAGGTCCCCGCTTGGACAAGGGCGATGCGCGTGCCTCCGCCCAGCTCGGCGCGCCAGTCGACGCTGTCGTTCAGCGTTTGGGGCCGCCCTTCTTGACCTTCGTCCGATCCGCGTCGTAGTCCTTGTAGAACTGGCTGGCGGTCGGAGTCGATTGGCCCTGGTATTTCGACCCAAGTTCGCGTGAGCCGTACGGCCGCTCGACCGGGCTCGACATGTTGAAGAACGAGACCTGGCCGATCTTCATGCCGCGATACAGGGCGATCGGCAGGTTGGCGACATTCGACAGCTCGAGTGTCAGGTTGCCCTTCCATCCTGGGTCGACGTAACCCGCTGTGGAGTGAATCAACAGGCCAAGTCGGCCAAGACTTGATTTGCCGTCCAGTCGGGCAACCATGTCGTCCGGAAGTTCGAGCCACTCGAGCGTCTGGCCAAGGACGAACTCGCCCGGATGGAGGATGAAGGGTTCGTCGTCCTTGATCGCGACCAGCTCGGTCAGGTCGGGCTGGGGGGCGCGAACGTCGATGAAGGGATACCGATTGTTCCGAAAGACGCGGAACTCGGCATCGAGGTGAAGATCCACCGACGACGGCTGGAGGCAGCTCTTGTCGTACGGATCGATGCGGATGCGGCCGGCCTGCATGGCGGCGCGAATATCGCGGTCGGACAGGACTGACACGGGCCGATTATCCGCGACCGCGTGTCATCGCCGCTTGCCCGGGGAACGGGCTACGATCGCGCCGCATGTGGATTTATGGCGTGATGACCCTTGGTTTGGGTGTAGCCCTCGTGCTGATTGTCGTGACATACGCCAAGCGGCCGGGCCAGCGCCACATCGGCCGGCGTGGGGGATTGATTGCGCTCGCCGTCGCGGTGGCGCTCGGCGCGATCGCCTTCGCGGCGGTCATGTTGATCAGCGGCAAGAATGAGGACGCGCTCCTCGCGGCGGGATTCGTGGGGTTCGGCTACTTGGGTCTGAACCTGACCGTCCTGGCGATTGGACTGTGGTTCAAGCCGGCTGAGAGTTGGGCGGTAGGCGCCGCGCTCGCGACGCCGGTGGTCGTGGCCGCGATAGGTTTCGGCTACTCGATCTTCCGGTCG